>NZ_JBBNAM010000213.1:0-8290 GCF_037994425.1 Phyllobacterium sp. | reverse complement strand
CTCCGCACCGGGTGATTCTAGTGCCGAGAATATCTTCTGAATGGAAAGGCGCGACTCCGGTCCTCGCGCAAACTCATCATACGCCGCGCACGCGGCGTCGACGAACGACTGGAGAGCTTCGTTGCGGTCTGTCATTGCATTTACCCTCTCTTCAAGCGCAGCGAGTCGCAGCTACCGGTCCACAACCAGGTCGGTCAGTGGCTTCGAGCAGCATGGCAGGAACATGCCGGCGTCGATTTCGCGCTGGCGAATCCCGCCGCCATGTTGCATGTCGACCTTGCCGCTGACCAGCTTCGACTTGCACGTTCCGCAAATTCCACTTGCGCAGGACGAAGGCAGGCGAACGCCGGATTTTTTTGCCGCCGACAATATCGATTGGCTTGCAGAAACCTCGATTGCCTTTGCTTGTCGGGCGAAGGTTACCTTGAATTTCGAGACGACGGCCTCGCCAATGCTTTCCGTGGCGACTGTAGTTTCGTCGGCCAAAGGATCGAAGCTTTCCTCAAGGTACCGAGTTGGATCAGCGCCAAGTTCATGCATTATTCCACGGACGGCCGCCATAAATGGTGCGGGTCCGCAGCACATGGTGAAACGCTCCGCAAGATCGGGAACGGCAGAACCGAGATACTCCTTCGATATCCGCCCAACGGTTCCGACGAACCCGGGCTTTCCGCCGATCCTTTCCGGCAAAAGCATCAAACGAAAATTCCGCATGGTCCGGGCGCGGAATTCGAGCTCGTCGTGGAAAATGAAATCCTGCGGCGTCCTTCCCGCGTGGAGAAAGACGATGTCAGGAAACAGATGCGCGTCGTCATAAGCCCTCAGGATGGACATGAGCGGCGTAATCCCTGACCCACCCGACAGAAACAAATATTTGCCGTCCGTCTCGGAGGGTATCGTAAAGCCCCCAACCGGACCTTGCGCCTGAATTTCCATGCCCGGCGCAAGATTATCGTGCAGCCAATTCGACACGATGCCGCCTTCGACGCGCTTCACAGTGATTGATATAGACCTCGGCCGCAAAGGCGAGGACGATATGCTGTAGCAGCGTCGTTCCACGATCCCCCCGGTTTCAACTTCAAAGCTGAAATACTGCCCAGCCCTGAAATTGAAGTAACGCCTCTCCTTGCACACAAAGGTGAAGGTTTTCACATCATGGGTCTCGTCCCGAATGTCAGCGCAGATCATCTCCTGGTTCTGCGCCGGGTCCCAATAAAGACCGTCCTCATTGCACGATAGTGGCGACAGCATCTTCAGTATCCGTTCTCGCGCATCTGGTCGACGTACCAGGTGGCAAAGTTATCGAGTTGCTGTTCGGTGAACCTGGAGTAAGGCCCGGGCTCGTAGGCGGGATCAAGAACACCGGAGTGCGCCCGAGCGACCAGTTCCGCATCCTGCTCAGTTGTGGCAACCCACACGCTGGTTAGCTTCTCGAGATCGTAATCCACGCCTTCGACGGCTTCCCTGTGCACGATCCATGTCGTCCTGACGAGCGTCGTATCGGGGCTCAGGGGAATGATCATCGACGTCACCGCATGGTCCCCCATGAAGTGATGCCAACAATTGTGACCCCAAAGATGCGTATCCCCGAGGTCCTTTCGCGTCATTGTCCCGAGAAGTACGTTGGAAGCTGCCGTGGCATCCGGCGTCTGCGATTCACCTGCCCCGGCGATGATCAGGCGTTGCGTGCGAAAATTGGTCGTGCAGTTGAGCACACCTTCGACTGCCGCCGACTTATGGCCCTCGGCTTCCCAAATGCGGGTTCGCTCCTCGTAAAGGGCCTGGTGTTCTTCAGCCTCGGCCCGGTCCTCCTCACTCAAACTCGCAGGGTCAAATCCGAAATCGAGGTCGATGAAAGAGACGCAAAGCTCAGGATGATTGGCCGAGCAATGGTAACACTCGCGATTGTTCTCGATCGTCAATTTCCAGTTGCCCCTTTCGATCACGTCTGACTGATACGCCACCTTGGCGTTTCCGATGTCGTAGGGCGCGAGTCGCTCTTCCATTGTCTCGGCGAGGTGCTGCACGTCTGCTGGCGGGTTGTCGGAAAGACAGACGTAGATCAGTCCGCCGATCGATCTGAAGTTTACGGGCTTCAGGTTGTGGCATGAGCGGTCGAAATCCGAACCCATGTGCGGGGCATGAATGAGCTCGCCGGTCAGTTCATAAGTCCACTGGTGATAGGGACAGACGAGTTTTGAAACCACCGTCGACCCGGCGTCGAGAAGGCGCGAGCCTCGGTGGCGGCAAACGTTGTGCACGACCTGTATATTATTATCGTCATCGCGCAGGAGAATGACGCTCGTTTGTCCGATATCAATGACTTGCGCATCGCCAGGTTCAGGCACATCGCATTCAAGCCCGACGCAGATCCAATGGCGACGGAAAAACACTTCCATGTCAGCTTCAAAAATATCCTGACGGGAGTAGAACTCGGCGGGAAGCGAAAATCCCGCGCGACGACTGTCCAGCAGCGTCGAAATCTCAGTGCGCGTCTGAAGCATGGTCGTTCTCTCCTGGTTTTGAGAATAATCCCCTCGATTTGCACAACCTTCAACGGCAGAAATATTCAAAATTCGCTTGAGAAAATGTCATGCAAATTCCACACTGACAGATGATTGCTGTGTCGTTTCAATAGGTGCGCCTTGGTTGGCTTTCGAAAGAATGTTCCATCTCTGAATGCTCTGGTCGCGCTTGAAGCTGCGGCGAGGCACAAGAGCATTACGCTCGCGGCCGCTGAGCTCAGTGTGACGCAGTCGGCGGTCAGCCGGCAGATAAGCGCGCTCGAAGCGGAACTCGGAACGAAATTATTCGTGCGCAAACACAGGTCCATAGAACCTACGTCGAATTGCCTTTTGTTGGCATCGTCCTTGGCCAATAGTTTTTCGGCAATCAGTGAGAGCGTCGACCTTGTAAGATCAAGCAATCGAAGTGAGACGGTTACCATCGGCGCCACGCTTGCTTTTTCCACCCTCTGGCTCCTGCCGAGACTGAGCGAATTTCGACAGCGGTTTCCGTCGGTTCAGATGCGGGTGGTGTCGCAAGATGCTCGCATTCAACTTGAATCCGGCGAAGTCGATGTCGCTATCCGCTTTGGAATACCGCCATTCGAAGATGCAGACGTAATTGCTTCAAGGCCCGACACGATCTTTCCTGTCTGCTCGCCGGAATACGCAAAACGCCTCGATAATGTTGCGCACTTCTACAACGCAGATGCGGAGCTGATTGCGAACGACGTTTCCGAACGAACCTGGTATTCGTGGGGCGACTGGTTCGCGCGCGCTGGCATCAAGGCGCATGTTCCGAAGCCGACCCTGCGATTCAATCATTATGCGGACGCGTTGCAGGCCGCCCGGGCAGGTCAGGGAATCATGCTTGGCTGGAATGTCCTCGTGAATAGTTTCCTGCAGGACGGATCGCTCGTTCGCCTGGGTGATCTCGTTGTCACACCCGAGGGGCGGTACAATGTGCTCGTTCCGAAACGAGCCAAGCGGATGGCCATTCGTGAGATTGCGGCCGAATGGATCGCAAGCAATCTGTAAGTATGAACTTACATCTCGTTATGGCGCTTTAGTCTCGGACCTTGTGTCTCACCGTAAGCTTTCTTGAAGGCTATTTGAAGTGCCCGCGGTTTCAAAGCCGACCTCGACGGCTATCTCGATGAGCGGTGACTTGGTCTGCAGGAGCAGCACTCGCGCGCGATGCAATCTCAACGCCATAGGCTTGAGCGAGCGGGCGCGTCCTGTCTTTTCATGGAAGAGACGCTCCAACAAGGCGCGTCCGCTTCGCTGCCGCCATGCATTCAAGCGGTCGTGCTAGTTATTTGGCGTCAATTTTTCCATCACGCTGTCAAGGTTGAAGCTCGCAGGCTTCTGCCGGATTGGAAACTCGTTAAAACTCTCCAGCCACTTTGCCACTACCGCCTGCGAAGGAACGACGACAAAAGCTCGATCGAAGAACCACTTTTCATATTCAATCGAGGTGTCGCCCCGCTCGAATGGGTCAGCTCTCAAGTTGAAGAGAAGCGGCACCCGGAGGTCTGTGAATGGCTGCCGCCACACACCGATGCCCTCATGATCCTGCGATTTGAACACGACCTTCCAATCCTGGACGCGCACGGCGACGAGTTCGCCGTCGTCGTTCCAATAAAGGAAGTCGTGGCGTGGCGATTCGGCGGCGCTTCCAGTGAAAAACGGCATTAGGTTGTAGCCGTCGAGATGAACCTTGAAGGTCTTTGCGCCTGCAGTGTAGCCCCGGAGGCACTTGTTGACGATGTCCGGTTCGCCGCCCGCCGCACAGAACGTCGGAATTAGGTCGTAATGCGAGAACGCCTCATTGTAGATCGTGCCAGGCTTGATGACGCCGGGCCATTTGATTAGCGTTGGAACGCGGTAGCCGCCCTCCCAGTTCGTGGCCTTTTCGCCGCGGAACGGGGTGTTGCCGCCGTCCGGCCAAGTCATGACCTCCGCGCCGTTGTCGCTAGTGTAGACAACGATGGTATTGTCGACGATGCCGAGGTCATCGAGTTTCTTCAATAGCAGCCCAACATGACCGTCGTGTTCCACCATCCCGTCCGGATAAATGCCCTTGCCCGACTTTCCTTCAGACTCCGGCTTGAGATGGGTGTTGACGTGCATCCTCGTCGAGTTGAAATAACAGAAGAACGGTTGGCCGGCCTTGTGCTGCCGGTCGATGAAATCGATAGCCGCTGCGGATGTTTCTTCGTCTATTGTTTCCATGCGCTTACGGGTGAGAGCTCCCGTGTCTTCAATCTTTCCGTCCGCAAAGGAGTGAATGACGCCCCGTGGTCCAAAACGCTTCCGAAATTCCGGGTTCTTCGGATAGTCAGGATTCTCGGGCTCCTCCTCGGCGTTCAAATGATAGAGGTTACCGAAGAACTCATCGAAGCCATGATTAGTCGGCAGGTGCTCATCCTTATCGCCAAGATGGTTCTTGCCAAATTGCCCGGTGGCATAGCCGAGCGGTTTCAATAATTCCGCAACGCTTGGGTCTTCGGGCTGTATGCCCACATCAGCGCCTGGAAGTCCCACCTTGGTCAACCCGGTCCGAATAGGGGATTGCCCGGTGATGAAGGCTGCGCGTCCGGCGGTACAGCTTTGCTCGCCGTACCAGTCGGTGAACATCGCCCCTTCATTCCCGATGCGGTCAATATTCGGTGTTCGGTAGCCCATCATACCGCGATGATAGATGCTCGGATTGAACCATCCGATGTCGTCGCCCATGATTACAAGTATGTTGGGCTTGTTCTGTGCAGCTCCAGATTGTTGGGACTGCTGTGCCTGTGCCTTTGGCGTTGCCGCTGTAAGCACAGCAGACGCTGCCGCAAGGGCAGTTCCGCCGAGCAACAGGTCGCGCCGGTTCAGACCACTGTTCTCGTTCTCGCCATTCTTGGGTTTCATCTGCGTGCTCCCTTCCGAAAAAGACATACGCACTGACGTGCCGGCAGCTTCGCATGATCAAGCCAGAACAAAGCCTGGGATGGGAGTACGTTACGGTTACAACCGACCCCGCGGCATCAATTGGAAGCCGGGAGAGAACGATTGGGCCAATAGCCGCTGTCTGCGCGTTTCGTTTCACGCACACGTTCCCATATAGGGCGCGATCGGATCGACAATCGCATAAGGTCGAAGAAGAAGGTGCCAAGGCAACCATACCTGCACTATTTGCAGACACATAGCTCACGACGAGGAGAAACCGATGTACATTCTCTATGGGGGTGACTTTACCCGGGCACCGCTTGTCCAATGGGTACTTGGGGAAGGAAATATAGCGTACGAATTGCGAAAAATAGACATTCTGAATGGCGAACACCGGTCCCCAACCTTTCTCGCCATAAATCCGTCTGGCCTGGTGCCAGTTCTGATTACTCCTGAGGGGGACGCACTCTATGAAGTAGCCGCGCTGATGCTATACCTTGCTGACAGGCATCAACTCAGAGAACTTGCCCCTCAACTTACGGATCCGGACAGGGGGCAGTTTCTCTCGGCGGTTTTCCACATCGCCTCTGACATACAATCCGATATGAAGCGCTTCCATTTCCCGCACCGCTTCTCGCTGAGAAGCGAGGATAACGCCGGAATACAGGAGCTGGCAAAAACGCTCGTTCTCAGCCGCTTGAACGTCATGAACGCAAGGCTCGCAAAAAGCGGCCCATACGTTCTGGGCAACCGCTTCTCTCTTGCAGATTTTTATTTGAGCTTTTGGGTTGCGTATCTCGACCGTGAGGCCGTATGCGAGCGCTTCCCGTCAATTGCAACACTATACACCTTGGTTCGATCTCGTCCGAGCGCAACGCCCTATCTAGATGAGACTGAGCAGATGGCCGCGACCTATGCAACGATGATGAAAGACAAACCCGCGGGCGTCATTACCTAGCGCCGGCCCGCGCTCACATCTTAAAAACGTATTTGTTTCGGGCGAAGCACCGAACGTTTTACAATGTCCGCCTAAAGGGTCTTTGCGCGCGTCAGATTCCTCAACGAGGGGGCCGAACTAAATACCTTTGTCCGCTTTGCGCCTAATCTGACGCTTACTTGGCGGGTGCGATGTCTTCCAGCTTCCACGTCTTGTCGAAATAGGGCTCTTCAGGACCATAAAAGCGGAAGATCGGAAACCAGCCCTTGCCGGGAACTGTTTTTATCCAGTTGCCCTTCTCCTTTGGTTCATCCGGACCAAAGGCAATGTCAACGGACCCATCCGGATTGATTAGAGGCTTCACGTAACTGCTGACGGAAGGAATGGGCTGCCCATTTTGCAGCTCCGAGCGGCTGAGCGCATCGTAAACAACCACCGACCAGAAATTTTTGGCCGGTATGTTGGGAAGGACGTGCAACTTGTAGTTCTTTGCTCCATCAAGAAAGTTCCCATCGGCGTCGCGATAGGTCCACAGATATTGCGAACCCTCGCCGACGTTCTTGGCCATCATCGCCGGCGAGTTGCCTGCTGCCATGTAGTAGACATTATTGCGGGCATCGATCTGCGGCGCGCCATCCCTGCTGAAGGTGTAGGTCATGCCTTCCCGAACGCCTTGCCACTGTCGGTCCGGGTAATAGAACACACCGGGCGCAGACGACGCAAAGGTGTTGGCCCGCGCCATGGCTCCGCCGAGACGCGCGGCCTCGGCGAGAAGCGCCTTGGTTTTTTCATCGGGATTGAACGGTTTGCCCTTCTCGATGCCAATGGCCATCATCATCGAGCGCTCCAGCGGGCCGAAGTTCTCGGCGGGTTCTTCCTCAACCAGTTGCGCCAGGAGCTCGAAGAACTGGAAGTTGTCAGGGAACACCGTGTTGATGTCCTTGTTGGAACCGTTGAGGAACTCCATCTTGGGCGGAGAAGATGCCTTGGTAAGCGGATAGACCTTGATCTCTTTCATCAGCCCAACAGCCTGATCGGTCTTGCTTTGACCTGAAAGCCGCGCAGCCCGAGCGTCACTGAATATGTCGGAGAACGTTTGACGAAAATACCCCTTCGGAACCTTGCCTTTGAAACCGGGCGGCAGCACAAGAAACTTGCCGCCCTTGCCCTTGTCGTCGCCAAGCGGGCCGACATCCGCGATGTAGCGAGCCCGTCCTGAAGAAACCCTAGCATCTTCGGCGGAGCCTCGACGACGGTGGGGCCGTCGGTTTTCAGATCAAGGTGACTCAAAGCATAGACCGTTTCGGTGTTTGCCGTCAGCAACACCGTTTTGGCATCCATCAGGTTTTCCCAGATCACCACCTGCGCCGGTTTTTTTGCACCGAAAGCACGCAGCCCCTCACGAAGGCCGATCTCGCTGACGGGCATCAATTGGGTGAGATAGACCTCTATCGCCTGATTGAGCTTGCGCAGGTCGAGCAGGCGTTCGGCGGCGTCGCCAACCGGGTAACCGCCCTTGAATTCAAACTCGCCAGAGCGTGTCTTCAGCGTCTCGGTGCCGAGCCAACCGTAGGGGTTTTGCTCCTGCGCGTGTGCGGGCAGGTTTAGGCAAACTGTTCCCGCAAGGACAACAACCGCAGCGAGTGCTCGATACTGTCGCATAGCCTCAATTCCTCCGAAGAGTGCATTGTAAGCGCAATGTGACCGTGAACTTGGTGAGGCGACAGTACGTTACTGTTACAGTCCTCAAGGATATGTGGTTCAAGTTGAGGTTGCATGATCACTCTGGGCCAAAGAACGAACCCGCTCGCGCGGGAGGGGCGCGGACTTTGAGGCGTGTGCCTGGTTGACGGTATCAGTGAGGCTTTGATCGATCAGAGGTGACGGGTGGCCGGAGACCTCCGAGCATGAAGGG
>NZ_JBBNAM010000212.1:0-43291 GCF_037994425.1 Phyllobacterium sp. | reverse complement strand
GAGGAGGGGGGTGGGGGTGGCGTTGGCCAGTTGTACCCCCGGTGGCCCTCATGCCAGCCTCTGATATTATCCTATGTTACCCTATATTACCCTTGACAACATGACATTACCCCATTAGCTAATGAGGTGAGGCGAGCAATGGTGCTCTGCCCAACCATCGTTGGAGGATGGCAAATGACAATCACTCACTATGAAATCGTCGATCGGCAAACCAAGCACGTCGTCGGCACAGCCAAGACACTAGCAAGCGCTACACGTTCAGTCGATCGCCGCGACAATGCATACGGCGCATATCGCTATTTCGCCCGTCCAGTTCGCACAGAGGGAGAAGCGAAATGATCGAATTCATTCGCAATATGTTCCGTGTCGCCATGAACGGCGAAGGTCGCATTAAGTTCGCAAGCAAGCTTTCCGCACACGGTCGCGTTGAGCTTCGCAAAGGTATTGAACACAATGCCGACGGGAGCGATTCCTATTACATCGAAGTCATAGACAGCCAGCTCGAAACGGTCGCGTCGGAGTACTTCGACAATGAGCATATTTGGGAAGTCGCTTACTACCACGCCTGCAACACCATCAGCGATATGGACTTCGTGTTGAAGCTGCTGCGCGCTGCCAATCGCAGGTTGGAGGGCATCCAAAATGCAAGCCATTGAAACCAAGTTCTTTGGACCCACAAACGCGAGAGGCGCACGAATCCGCGTGCGCTGTCAGGCACGGACAATGTTCGTGTCATGGGACTATGCCAAGGGTTCGGAAGGCAATCACGATGCTGCCGCAGAGGCACTGGCGAAACGTCTGGATTGGCGAGGCAGATGGTATGGCGGAGGCAATGCCGACGGCTCCGGCAACGTCTATGTCTGTGCCGGAAATGTTAACGATCCGGCGTTTATCATCGGGGGTGTCGAGGGATGAAACCGATCGAATACGAGTTCACGAAACAGGACGGATCGACCGTCTATGAGATCGTTTACGATCAGTCTGATATCTGGGCATTCAAGCGCATGCACAACGCTAAGGCGTGCAAGCCAGTGCGGCAGAGCGACGAGAACGAGGTAACGTAATGCCAGACGAACTGCCGGAGAAGCTGCTGCTCACCCCCAAGGATGTGGCGCACATGCTGAGCTTGTCGGAGAAGACGCTCGAGGCATGGCGCGCTAAGGGCATGGGACCGCCGTTCGTCAAGCTCGGCAGTGGTGGCAAGACGAGTGCGATACGTTACCCGGTCGACAAGCTAAAAGCCTGGTTGGCAGAGCAATCCTGAAATTGGCCTCGGGGTATCTGATACCCCGAGCTTTTGGTCGAAAGGGAGTGCGGGTCGACAACCGACCCACACTCCTTTTTTATTCCCGGAATAAGGCGTTACCTACTACACTCGAGGTCAAGGAATCCCCCTCCCGAACGATCGGCGTGATTCGCGACCCATGGTCAGCGAAAGGCGGAAGACCTATCAACAATCATGAGCTACAGGCAGGCGCCGGCAAATCGCAGAATCAATATCTGGGGAGCGAATTTTCGCGTCTGTGTGTCCGTAATGTGTCCTGGCCGATTTGTGTCCGGACACAACGGTGGTTTTTCAATGTTTCAACATATTGATTTTGCTTGAGAAAGTAGTGGCGCGCCCGAAAGGATTCGAACCTCTGACCCCCAGATTCGTAGTCTGGTGCTCTATCCAGCTGAGCTACGGGCGCGTACCACTTATGCGCGTTCGTCTGCGCAGCGCGGTTCGTAATGGGTTGAGAACCGAATTGCAAGCTGCTTCGTGAAAAAACCGAAACTATTTTCCGCAGTGCGATTGCGGGGCAGGTTTGTTCGGCGACTTAACGAAATTCGGCGATCAGGCGCGAAAAGACCCGGTCGTGACCGGGCTTTCGCTTGAAGTCCTGATGGTCAATACGGACAGCAACTAGAGATTGCGGCCGATCGAAAGATACTTTTCGCGGCGATCCTGGCGCAGTGCGTCGCCGTCCATATTGCCCATGGATTTGAGCGCGACATTGATGATGTTGCCTGTCGCCTCGATGGCGGCATCCTTGCCGCGATGGGCCCCGCCAACGGGCTCCGGTATGATGCCGTCGATGATCTTCAGTTCGTAAAGGTCCTGTGCCGTAATACGCATCGACGTTGCCGCATCCTTGGCCCGCGTCGAATCGTGCCAGAGGATTGAGGCAGCGCCTTCGGGTGAAATCACCGAATAGATCGAATGCTCGAGCATGTAGACGCGGTTGGCCGTCGCAATCGCAATGGCTCCGCCCGAACCACCTTCACCGATGATGACCGAAACGATGGGCACTTTGAGGTTGAGGCAGGCAGCTGTCGAGCGGGCGATGGCTTCGGCCTGGCCTCGCTCCTCGGCAGCTATCCCGGGAAACGCGCCAGCAGTGTCGACGAGCGTCAGGACCGGCAGGTCGAAACGATCGGCAAGTTCCATGACGCGCACGGCCTTGCGATAACCTTCGGGCATGGCCATGCCGAAATTGTGCTTCAGGCGCGACTTGGTATCGTTGCCCTTTTCTTGTCCGATTACAGCAACAGCCTGACCGTTGAAACGCGCGAGGCCAGCCTGGACCGCATCGTCATCGGCGAAGTTGCGGTCGCCGGCAAGCGGGGTGAAGTCGGTGAAGAGCTTGGAAATATAGTCCACGCAATGCGGGCGGTCGGGATGGCGCGCGATCTGCGCCTTCTGCCAAGGCGTCAGCTTGCGATAAAGGTCGCGCAGGGCTTCGGCTGACCTTTTTTCCAGCCGTGCGATCTCGTCATTGGTATCGAGTGCGTCGCCTTCTTCTGCGAGCTTCTTGAGCTCGAGGATCTTGCCATCGAGATCGGCGACCGGTTTCTCAAAATCAAGGTAGTTGTACATGGACGAGATGTCTGCCTGCAAACGGTGAATTTTGTTCTAACTGGCTGTTGCCGAGGCGCATGTCAAGAAACATGGCCCAAAGGCTGCCTGGCGGCGCAACTTATTGCGGGGAAATGCCGCGAAGGTGTGGTGGCTATCTGGCGGCAGGTTTGCGTCTGGCGAGCTTTGGTGGCTTGGGCGGCGCTGCCGTCTTGCGCTGCGCACGCTTCGGTTCGGCACGCTGCCAGCCGACCCAGCGGCCCTCGCCGTCGAAATTCCGGGGGCCCTGGGCCGCGGTTCGCAAACCACTCCTCAACACCTCCATGTCTAGCCCCGGCATCCGGTCGACAAGACCGCGGGGCAAATTGTCAAGGTCAAGCCAGGCAACGTCGAAATGGATATGTTCCGTACGATCGCCATTGTTGACCGTAAGGAACCACTGGCTTTCCATGTAATCGCCGAACCACGGATCGGGAAACATGGCGGGTGTGAAGGTGAAGCCGAAAGCGGTGACTTCATTCCACCCCCAGCTCTGCCGCCAGCCCATGGAGCGGGTCAGATGGCTGGTGCGGGTGAAGCCCCGATCGTCGAAATGAATCACTTCGCCGTCGGTTTCGGCGGGCGGAGGCTCGGGTCGGGTGATCATCCTCTTCAACAAGTGCCACATGGACAGACCTCTGGTTGAATGCTTTCGACCTTATGCCTAGTCTGCCAGAGGGTGGTGCTCCGTGACAAGCCTGTGCAGGCATTCTTCCATCACATGTGTGTAGATCTGGGTCGTCGCAATGTCGGAATGGCCGAGCAATTGCTGAACCGCGCGCAGATCCGCGCCATTCTGCAACAGGTGGCTGGCGAAAGCGTGACGCAGGACGTGCGGGGAGATGGCCGAGGCCTTGAGCCCGGCACGCGCCGCCAATCCCTTCAACTCGCGGGCGAATACTTGCCTTGCCAGAAAGCCGCTTTCGGACAGCGCCGGGAAGAGCCAGGGATTGTCGGCAAGATTGGGCTGCAGGTCGCGGGCGGCGAGGTACCGGTGCATGGCATTGCGCGCCTTTGCGGAGAGCGGCACCATCCGGTCCTTCGAACCCTTGCCTCGTACCATCAGAAACCGGCTGTCCTGCCGGGCGACTGCCACCGGGAGCCCGACGAGCTCGGAGACGCGCAGGCCCGTCGCATAGAGGATTTCAAGGAGGGCATGGAGGCGCAAGGACTGTGTGAGAGATGCACCGGATGCCTGCGGATCGTTCGTCTCGAGTTCGGCGCGCGCCAGGAGTTTCTCGACATCGGCTTCGCTCATGATCTTCGGCAGGGAGCGGTCCTTCTTGGGCGCATCGAGCGTGCTTGTCGGATCATCGCCGCGGATATTCTCCGTATAGAGGAAACGAAAGAACTGGCGCAGGGCAGAAAGACGCCGGGCTTGCGAGGTCGCAGCAAAACCACGCGCCGAAATATCGTCGAGATAGGCGCGGATAGTCGAGCTCGTGGCAACTGTCAGTTGCTCGCCCGTTGCCGAACTGAAGGCCGCTGCATCTTCGAGGTCGCGGCGATAGGATTCGAGCGTGTTTTGGGCGGCGCCGCGTTCGGCGCTCATCATTTCAAGAAATGTTTCGATAGCGGCGGCAGCGCGCATGGCGTCACTTCTTCTGGTCGGGCTTCGGGTTGAGTTTCTCGCTTGGAATACGAATTGTCATTTCAGTCTGCCTCGGGTGCACGAATGTCACCAGCGCGACCATTCCGGCATAGACGAGCCCGGCGAGGATCGCGAGGACAAGGATCAGTCGTGTCAGGGTCGGCATTTTCGCTTCGTAGGATCGGATTCGAGGTTCCATAATACTGCAGCGGAAACCTTATGATTTCGTGAAACTAGCAAGAAGGGCAGGACCGCTATAGTTTGCTTGACGAAAACAGAGTTTTCCTATCGATACGCAATGATGAACACCACTGAAGACCAATTAGAACAAACCGACGTATCTGAGATCGCAAGGTCGATTCGCGAGCGCCTTGGCCACAGATCCATCGTGCTCATTGGGCTGATGGGTGCCGGGAAGTCCACGGTCGGCAAGAAGCTCGCAACGATGGTCGACCTGCCATTCTTTGACGCGGACCATGAGATCGAGAAGGTCTCGACCATGACGATTCCAGAGCTCTTTGAAGCCTATGGCGAGGCCGAGTTTCGCGACCTGGAGCGCCGGGTCATCGCGCGCATGCTGGAGGATGGTCCGATCGTACTCGCAACGGGCGGCGGCGCCTACATGAACGATCAGACGCGCCGGGCCATCGCCGCCGAAGGTGTTTCCCTCTGGCTGAAGGCCGAGCTCGAAGTGCTCATGCAGCGCGTGGCACGCAAACAGAACCGGCCTCTTTTGAAGAACGACAATCCGCGCGGCGTCATGGAGCGCCTGATGACCGAGCGCTATCCGGTCTACGCGCTGGCGGATCTTACGATCAATTCTCGTGAAGAAAAGAAAGAGATCATCGCGCTTGAGGCGATGCAGGCAATCGCCGGTCATCTGGGCGGTGCAGTGATGACCAGTGAGGATACGAATAGATGACGGATATCTCCGCGGGTGAAACAATAATCGTCCCTGTCAAACTCGGGGATCGTTCCTATGACATTCTGATCGGCGCGGGCCTCATCGAGAGAGCGGGCCGGGAAATCGCCGATCGGACGGATGCCATGCGGGTCGCCATCGTCAGCGACGAGACGGTGGCAGGTCTGCACCTTGAGCGCCTGACCCATAGCCTCAACGCCGCAGGTGTGCATGCGACGCCGATCCTCGTGACGCCCGGCGAGAAATCCAAGGGTTTTGCGACCCTGGAGACCGTTACGAACGCAATCCTGTCGGCACGGCTCGAGCGCGGCGATATCGTCATTGCCTTTGGCGGCGGTGTCATTGGCGACCTTGCCGGCTTCGCCGCAGGCATCGCCCGCCGAGGCATGGGTTTCGTGCAGATACCGACCTCGCTTTTGGCGCAGGTTGATTCTTCCGTGGGTGGCAAGACCGGCATCAACACGGCGCATGGCAAGAATCTCGTTGGATTGTTCTACCAGCCGCAACTCGTCCTCGCCGATACCGCTATTCTCGATACGCTGTCGCCAAGGGAATTTCGTGCCGGCTATGCCGAGGTTGCCAAATATGGCCTGATCGATAGGCCGGATTTCTTCGCATGGCTCGAGAAAAACTGGCGTGGCATCTTCGCCGGCGGTCCGGAACGCACCGAGGCAATCGCCGTGTCTTGCCGGTCCAAGGCAGACGTCGTGGCGCGGGACGAACTGGAGATCGGCGACAGGGCCCTGCTCAATCTCGGTCACACATTTGGTCATGCGCTCGAAACGGCGACAAACTACGATTCGCATCGGCTCGTGCACGGCGAGGCAGTGGCGATCGGCATGGTTCTCGCGCATCAGTTTTCTTCCAAAATGAACCTGGCAAGCCCCGACGATGCCGCGCGCGTCGAAACGCACCTGCGCACTGTCGGTCTCCCCACATCGATCGACGACGTACCTGGTGATATGCCACCCGCCGAAAAGCTGATGGACTACATCGCGCAGGATAAAAAAGTGGCGCGCGGAGCGCTGACCTTCATTCTCACGCGCGGTATTGGGCAGTCGTTCATCGCCAAGGATGTGCCGGCATCTGCCGTATTGAGCTTTTTGCAGGAGAAGCAGCAAAAATGACCCTGGAAATCTGGATCTTTTGCGGAGTGATACTCGGTCTGATCCTGATGTCTGCCCTGTTCTCCGGGTCTGAAACCGCCATGACTGCCGCGTCGCGCGCCCGCATGCACCGCCTTTCGAAGCGCGGCGACGCAAGGGCGCAAGTGGTGGAGGCCTTGATCGAAAAGCGTGACCGGCTGATCGGCGTCATGTTGATCGGCAACAACCTCATCAACATTTTGGCCTCGTCGCTGACGACAAGCATGCTGCTCACGATTTTCGGACAGGCCGGGGTTGCTTACGCCACCGCGATCATGACGGTCCTGCTCGTCATTTTCGCAGAAGTTCTACCCAAATCCTGGGCGATCTCCAGCCCCGACCGCAATTCGCTCGCGCTTGTCCGCTTCGCCCAGATCGCAGTGTTTCTGTTTGGACCGCTCTCTGATCTCGTCAACTGGATTGTTCGCAAGATACTAGGCGCTTTCGGTATCAATCTTGCTGCAGGAACGTCGATGCTGTCGGCGCAGGAAGAACTGCGCGGCGCCGTCGAACTGCTGCACAAGGAAGGTTCGGTCGTGAAAGGCGACCGCGATCAAATCGGCGGCCTGCTCGATCTGCGCGAACTCGAAGTCTATGACGTGATGATTCATCGGACCGACATGGATTCGGTTAACGCCGACGATCCAATTGAGAAGGTGATCGGCGAGATACTGGCGAGCCATCATACGCGCATCCCCGTGTGGAAGGGCGCGAGTGACAATATTGTCGGTGTGGCCCATGCGAAGGACCTCGTACGGGCGATTCGGGACGCGGATCGGGATTTCTCCAAGATCAACATCATGAAGGTCGCCACCAAGCCATGGTTCGTGCCCGACACGACGACATTGCAGGACCAACTCAACGCGTTTTTACGGCGCAAGGCGCATATCGCCATTGTTGTCGATGAGTATGGTGACGTTCAGGGATTGATTACGCTCGAGGACATTCTCGAAGAGATTGTCGGCGACATCGCCGACGAGCACGATATCGACGTTCAGGGCTGCAGGCCACAGCCCGATGGTTCAGTACTCGTCGACGGTTCCGTGCCAATTCGGGATCTCAACCGCGCGCTTGATTGGAACCTGCCCGACGCCGAGGCAACCACAATCGCAGGGCTGGTCATCCACGAGACACAGAGCATCCCGAAGGAAAAGCAGGCGTTCACCTTCCACGGCAAGCGCTTCACTATCCTGCGGCGGGAAAAAAATCGGATTACACGGCTCCGCATCAGGCCATTGGAGGACGGCGAAAAGGCTGAAACCCGCTAGCGTGTTGCCTCGCCCGGCGCTGCAGGCTCAAGCGCCAGTGCATGGACGCCGCCATTCAGTTCATCCTTGAGGACATCGTTGATGGCCCGGTGGCGCGCAACGCGCGACATGCCGGCGAAAGCCGCCGCGACAATACGCACGCGAAAATGCGTTTCGCCCGAACCGTCAAATGTGCCATGATGCTCGCTGTCTGAATGATGGTGACCGGCGTGGAGGTGGCTTTCATTGATGACTGCCAAAGAAACGGGATGAAACGCCTCGTTAAGTTTGTTTTCGATTGCGGACTGAGTGGACATTTCGTTCTCCTGCGCCCATATGGTAGTTTCACTTGGCAAATCCGTACATGATCACAAATTTACCGCCATTTCAGGCGTTAGGTCGATCCATGGGCAAATGTCAATTCATGCTTAGCAAAAGATAGATGACCTCGAATTCGAAATATTTTGACAGCATCCGCATCCGCCCGAAAAAGGCGGAAGAGGAAAAATCGCGCACTCCCGTGTGCCAGTGGGACGGTTGTGAAAAGCCGGGCCCGCATCGCGCCCCCGTGGGCCGCATGAAGGAGGGAGAGTTCTTCCACTTCTGTATCGATCATGTGCGCGAGTACAATAAGGGCTACAATTATTTCTCGGGTCTCTCCGACGCCGAAGTCGCGCGCTATCAGAAGGAAGCCTTGACCGGCGACCGTCCGACCTGGACGATTGCAGGACTTCCAGGAACCGGTGCCGGTGCGAGCGCCCAGGCTGCGAGCGCAGGCGGTGCGCGGACATCGCCGGATTTCTCCAAGCTCCGCTCCGGCCGTGCGGCCTATCTCAATCGATTCCGTGATCCGAACAGCGTATTCAACGAGGCGCGAGTTCATGTCCGCAAGCCCAAGCCGCTTGAAGCGAAAGCGCTGGATACGCTGGGACTTGGCGCAAAAGCCAGTAGCGAAGACATCAAGTCGCGCTATAAAGAACTGGTGAAGCGCCATCACCCCGACGCAAACGGCGGCGACCGGGCTTCCGAGGATCGTTTCCGTGACGTAATCCAGGCCTATCAATTGCTTAAGCAGGCCGGTTTCTGCTAGGACCGCTGTCGGCTGAATTTTCGAGACCTCGCCGGAGGTTTCAGGTTGTGACTATCGTTTTGCGTCTGCGCGTGCAGTCGCGCTGGAGGCATGATGAACAAGGTTGATCGCGATATTGCGAATTTGCCGGATACGACAGTTTCGGTTGCAAAGCTCTTCGGGTTTGATTCGGACATGATGGTCCCTGCCTATAAGGCGGGTGATGCCTATGTGCCGGAGATCGACAACGACTATCTGTTCGACAAGCAGACCACCCTCGCGATCCTTGCCGGCTTTGCCTATAACCGCCGCGTCATGGTTTCCGGTTACCACGGGACCGGCAAATCCACCCACATCGAGCAGGTTGCAGCCCGTCTGAACTGGCCTTGCGTTCGCGTCAATCTCGACAGCCACGTCAGCCGTATCGATCTGGTCGGCAAGGATGCGATCGTCGTAAAAGAAGGTATGCAGATCACGGAGTTTCGCGATGGCATCCTGCCATGGGCCTATCAGCACAATGTCGCCCTTGTCTTTGACGAATACGATGCCGGCCGTCCCGATGTGATGTTCGTGATCCAGCGCGTACTCGAATCGTCCGGTCGCCTGACGCTCCTCGACCAGAGCCGTGTCATCCGCCCGCACCCCGCTTTCCGCCTGTTCGCGACGGCAAACACCGTTGGCCTCGGCGATACGACGGGCCTCTATCATGGAACGCAGCAGATCAACCAGGCGCAGATGGACCGCTGGTCCATCGTGACGACTCTCAACTATCTGCCGCATGACAACGAGGCGGCCATTGTTGCGGCCAAGGCGAAGCACTACCAGAACAAGGAGGGCAAAGAGATCATCTCCAAGATGGTCCGCGTCGCCGATATGACCCGTTCCGCCTTCATCAACGGCGATCTGTCGACCGTCATGAGCCCGCGTACGGTCATTACCTGGGCTGAAAACGCCGATATCTTCAAGGATGTCGGTTTCGCATTCCGGCTCACGTTCCTGAACAAATGCGATGAATTGGAACGGCCGATTGTCGCCGAGTTCTATCAGCGTGCCTTTGGCAAGGAACTGCCTGAATCAACGGCAAATGTCGTCATAAGCTGAGCGGCTGTTGGAAATGGCAGGTCCGGGAGATAACTTACGTACAAATCCGAAAGGCCCGGTCGATTCCGAGCCTTTCAAGCGTGCCGTTACCGCCTGCATGCGTGCCATCGCCGGTGATCATGAGCTCGAGGTCGGCTTCGGCAACGACAAGCCGGCACTCACGGGCCATCGGGCCCGCCTTCCTGACCTTCCCAAGCGCCCATCGGCAAACGACATTGCCGTAACCCGTGGCCTCGGCGATTCGATGGCGCTGCGCAAGGCGTGCCATAATGACCGCGTTCATGCGACGCTCGCGCCCGAAGGCAAGCAGGCGAGGGCGATCTTCGATGCGGTCGAACAGGCGCGTGTCGAGGCGATCGGCGCATTGCGCATGGATGGCGTCGCCGAGAATCTGACTTCAATGCTGTCGGATAAATATGCGCGGGCCAATTTTCCTGCGATCACCGACAAGGCCGAGGCGCCGCTGGAAGAAGCGGTTGCTCTCCTCGTGCGGGAGAAACTGACTGGACGCAAGGCGCCCGAATCGGCAGGCAACGTGCTCAATCTCTGGCGCGACTGGATCGAAGAGAAGGCATCCGCCGACATCGATCACCTAGCCGCCAAGATCAATGATCAGAACGCCTTTGCCCGTGTCGTGCGCGAAATGCTTGCGTCCATGGAAATGGCCGAGGAACTCGCGCAGGACAGTCAGCAGGACGAAGACCAGGACAATAGCGAAGACTCGCCCGAGCCCGAAGAGAACGAAGAAGGCGGTTCGGAGCAGGATGAAGGCAGCGATTCATCAGAGAGCGATGATTCCGATACGTCGAGCGATGATAGCCAGGCGGGGGAAACGGAAGCTACCGATGCCTCTTCGGACGACATGGAAGAGGATACCGACGCGGACGCCGAAATTCCGGGTGAGGCGCGCCGACCCAACCCGCCATTCGCCAATCTCGGCAGTGAGAGCGGCTATAAGATCTTCACCCAGGAGTTCGACGAGACGACCGATGCGGAAGAGCTCTGCGACGAAGCGGAACTCGACCGGCTCAGGGCCTATCTCGATAAGCAACTTGCCAATCTCTCCGGCGTCGTCGGACGGCTGGCGAACCGGCTGCAGCGCCGTTTGATGGCGCAACAGAACCGCTCCTGGGATTTCGATCTCGAGGAAGGCTACCTCGACTCCGCCCGCCTCGTGCGCATCGTCATCGACCCGACGCAGCCGCTTTCCTACAAGCAGGAGCGCGATACGGATTTTCGCGACACGGTTGTCACCCTCCTTATCGACAATTCCGGATCGATGCGAGGCCGGCCGATTACGGTTGCGGCGACTTGCGCCGACATCCTGGCGCGCACGCTCGAACGCTGCGGCGTCAAGGTCGAGATTCTCGGCTTCACCACCAAGGCATGGAAGGGCGGCCAGGCACGCGAGGCTTGGCTCGAGCGCGGCAAACCTGCCAACCCCGGACGGCTCAACGACCTTCGCCACATCGTCTACAAGCGGGCTGATGCGCCGTGGCGCCGCTCCAGGCGTAATCTTGGCCTGATGATGCGCGAAGGGCTCCTGAAAGAGAACATCGACGGCGAGGCACTGATTTGGGCGCACCAGCGCCTGCTCGGGCGCCCGGAACAGCGCCGCATCCTGATGATGATTTCGGATGGTGCGCCGGTCGACGACTCGACGCTTTCCGTCAATCCCGGCAACTATCTCGAGCGGCACCTGCGCGCCGTCATTGAGGAGATTGAAACACGCTCACCCATTGAATTGATCGCTATCGGCATTGGTCACGACGTTACGCGCTACTATCGCCGTGCTGTCACCATCGTCGATGCCGAAGAACTCGCCGGCGCAATGACCGAGCAACTTGCCTCGCTGTTCGAGGAACAGGAACGGGCTGCCCCTAAATCCGCGCGGATGCGCTAGTATGAGGCCAATCGCGCTGGCTTTTTGGCGCGCCTTGCTTCTATCGGCCGTTCTTATCCCTCTGCCCGCCCGGACACAGGACGAGGGCGTGTCGCCGGCGCCCGTCCGTGCGAACACCATTACCAATTTCCGCATTGGTTCGTCGGAAACCCGTTTTGGCGAACTCGAGTTCGTTGGCGGTCTGGAATTTTCCTCGACCAATCGCGACTTTGGCGGCTTTTCCGCGTTCCGCTATCTAGACAATGGCGCAAACTTTATCGGAGTTACCGACACAGGCTTCTGGTATGCAGGAGCAATCGAACGCGACGCCGAGGGAAGGCCAGCAGTCATCGGCACGTTTCGCCTCGCGCCAATACAGAGCGAAGATGGCGTACCTGTCGAGGGCAAGTGGAACTCGGATGCGGAAGGCATGAGCGTTTCCGGCAAGACGGTCACCGTATCGTTCGAGCGCGTACACCGGATCGCCGAGTTCGACCTCGATCTTGAAAACTTCGCTTCCAAGCCAAAATACTTGCCGCTGCCGATGCCGGGGAACGAACTGCGCAATAATTGCGGCATTGAAACAATTGCCTATGCGCCGGAGTTAGGGCCGCTCAAGGGCGCGCGGGTCGCGGTGACCGAAAAGAGCATCAATAAGGCCGGCGACGTGTTTGCTGCAGTGCTTGAAGGACCGCGCAAGGGCGTCTTCTACGTCAAGCGCAACGATGGCTTCGATATCAGCGACGGGGATTTCCTGCCGAATGGCGACCTGTTGTTGCTGGAACGCAGGTTCAGCATCGCAAGCGGCGTCGCTCTTCGCATTCGCCGTATCGCCGCGGAATCGATCGAGCCGGGCGCCACAGTCGACGGTCGGGTGATCCTCGACGCAGACATGCGCTATCAGATCGACAATATGGAAGCCCTTGATGTCTGGGAGGCCAAGGATGGCTCGACGCGGGTGTCACTCGTCTCCGACGACAACCATTCGATCGTGCAGCGCAATCTCTATCTGGAATTTCGGCTGGCCGAATAAATCGCCGGTGCAAAGACGGCAAGTATGGCGCCATAGGGAACGAGCATCACAACGGCCATGACAATCTTGACTATCAGGTCGCCGAAGCCCAGCGACATCCACAGCGGGATTTCGTTTCCAAAGAACGGGACCGGCATGGCGAGGGATGAGTCGGCCTGACCTGTCATCGCATCGATCCAGGCAAACCGCGCCGCAAAGGCAATCGAAAAGAACAGCAGCGTATCAAGGAATGAGCCAAAGATCGCCGAGGCGAAAGGTGCCTTCCACCAGGTCAACTGCCGGAGCTTGTTGAAGACAGTGATGTCGAGCAATTGCGCCGTCAGGAATGCGGTACCGGAGGCAATGGCGATGCGCGGCGTCGCCAGCCAAATCGACAGGATCACCGCAATCGTGAAGCCGACATAGACGACCTTGCGCGCAAACGCCGGACCATAGCTGCGGTTGGCGAGGTCATTGACCAGGAATGCAATCGGATAGGTAAAGGCGCCGTAGGTCAGTATTTCGCCGAGGCCAAAATGGTCGAACGGATACTGGACCAGAATATTGGACGCAGCGACGACCGCGCACATGGCGAGAACGGGAAGAATGAAATCTGATGGGGAATAGGCGCTTTTGAGCGGCATTTTTTTATCCTGGGTAATGGAACCAGCCAAGCTGACGATAACAAGAATAAGGCCAGCCGGAGCTGGCCTTATTCTACAAAAATGAAAGCAGTTGCGCGATCAGGCAGCAACGGGTGCTTCAAGAAGCTTCTTGGCGATCTGGCGCTTCAGAAGGCGAGCGCGCTGTGACAATTCCTTCTCGTCAGCCTTCACCAGAAATGCGTCCAGGCCACCGCGATGCTAGACGCTGCGCAGGGCATGAGCCGAAACGCGCAGACGGAAGCTCTGACCGAGAGCTTCGGAGATCAGCGTAACGTGGCAGAGATTGGGCAAAAAGCGGCGGCGCGTCCTGTTGTTCGCGTGGCTCACATTGTTACCGTACTGTACCGATTTAGCGGTCAATTCACATGTGCGGGACATTGGGTCTCACCTTCAAATTTCAATACCTATAGCCCGAATGTTTCTTGTTACCATCGCACGTCGCCGTGCAGCGGCGCGCTTATCGGACAGGCGGCCTATTGGGAAGTCGCGTTTCTATAGTGATATGAGCCGCGCGCGTCAAGTCCACTTCTGCGGTCCTTCTACGAAGTTTGGCACGGCTCTTGCGTGGTGCGGGCCTAGTTCACATCTTTATCACAACTTTGCCTGCTTTCTAGGCTCGAACCGGGAACAGGGACGCGCACCGACGGGAATACCAGAAATGACGGCCACCCGGCACTTTGTTATTCGAAGATTTGCATTCGTTTCCCTCGCGGCGGCCGGGTTGATGGGAGCTGTCCCGGCGCAGGGCGCACAATTCTTCAAGACTGATTATCGCGTTTCGGTCTATGGGCTGTCGATCGCCAAGGCGAGTTTCTCGACCAGCGTCGAAGACGATGGGGCTTATAAGGTCACTGGAAAGCTTTCCAGCTCGGGTCTCGCAAGCCTCTTCGACGATACGAACGGGAAGCTCGACGTTTCGGGTCATCTTGCCAAGAACGGCCCGGTACCGAATTCCTACGAGGTGAAGTATCGGCACGGCAATCGCGACAAGCTGACTTCAATCGCTTTCACCAACGGCAATGTGACCAATACCACCAACGTTCCGCCGATAAACAGCAAGAAGAAGAACTGGGTGGAACTGACGCCAGCCGATCTCCAATCCGTCGCGGACCCTATTTCCGGGGTGATGGTTGCGGCGAACCGCCCGGACGAGGTGTGCGCCCAGACCCTGCACCTCTACGACGGGCAAACCCGTGTCGATCTCAAGCTTTCGCCGTCGGGCGGGGTGCAGCCATTCGCCACCAAGGGTTTCAAGGGTGACGCGATCACATGTTCGGCGAAGTTCGTACCGATCGCCGGCTATCAGGCTGGACGCAAGGCGATCGAATATCTGAAAAACTCGAGCAAGATCAGTCTCACCTTTGCTTCACTCGGCAAGTCCGCTATCTATTCGCCCGTGCAGGCGAAGATCGGCACGCAGATCGGTACGGTTACCGTTTACGCGACCCGCTTCGAAAAGACAAAATAGCGCCGCCGGCGGCGGCTTTCGAAGTTGGGGGCGCCGCGTGGCTACGTTCGTCGGGTTTCTTGCGATCATCATGTGGGCAATGCTTGCCCTCTTCACCGATGTTTCAGGCAAGGTCCCGCCATTCCAGTTGACAGCCATGACATTTGCCATTGGCGCCAGCCTCGGATTGATTTCCTGGCTTTGGCGCCCGGGCGCGTCGAGGAACCTGCGCCAGCCCGCAAAAGTCTGGCTGCTCGGTGTCGCTGGTCTCTTCGGCTACCATTTCCTCTACTTCACGGCGCTTCGGAATGCGCCGGCCGTTGATGCCAGCCTAATTGCCTATCTCTGGCCACTGTTCATCGTCGTCGGCTCGGCTCTGATGCCGGGCGAGAAACTGCGCTGGTTCCACATCGTCGGTACGCTGCTCGGGCTCTCCGGGACAGTGTTGATCATCACCAAGGGCGGGGGGCTCGGTTTCGATTCGCAGTATAGTTTCGGCTATGCCATGGCCGGCCTTTGTGCACTCACATGGGCCGCCTATTCGCTGCTATCACGGCGTTTCGCCCATGTGCCGACCGATGCCGTTACCGGCTTTTGCGCGGCAACGTCGGTGCTTTCGCTCGCCTCTCACCTCATGCTGGAACGGACGATCTGGCCGGAGGGCATGGTTCAGTGGCTGGCCGTGCTTGGCCTTGGCCTGTTCCCGGTCGGCGCTGCCTTCTACGTCTGGGACTACGGGGTCAAGCATGGCAACATCCAGGTGCTCGGTGCTGCGAGCTATGCCGCCCCGCTGCTTTCCACGCTCGTCCTCATCATGGCCGGGGTCACTGAACCGACTGGGCGGATATTGCTTGCCTGCCTGCTCATCTCGCTGGGCGCAACGCTGGCGGCGAAGGAGATGCTGTTCAAGCGGCGCCAAGCGTGATTGGTCAAGGTTCCCAGCCGGGTTCAGCTAGCTCAAACTGGGCAAAATCGAAGCCGGGAGCGACGGTGCAGCCGACCAGTGTCCAGTCACCGGTTGTTTTGGCGGTTTGCCATTGCCCAGCCTTAACGACGGCCTGCGGTCGTTTCTCCCTTGGCAAGGTCGAGACCGAGGCGATGTGTCTCGTGTGCCTCGCCCTCGGCGGCGACCGTCAGAAGCAAAGGCGCGCCGCCATACCAGTGCCAGACTTCGGCAGCGTCCTTGACCCGGTGCCAGGCCGATACTTCGCCCTTTTCCAGAAGGAAATAGATTGCAGTCGAATGGCCGCGGCCCCCGACTGGCCAGTCCTTGTTGTCGCGGAACGTCTGCACGTAGGAGCCGCCCTCTGGATGCGGAGCAAGCCCGAGCTGACGACGGATGGCATCAGGCGTCAGCGTCATCAGAAATTGTCCTTGCGCTTGCGGATTTCGGCGAATACCGCCTCGTCGCTGGCGCTATCCATGTTAAGGTTTCTGCGGATCGACGGATCATGTGCGCGCAGGAACGGATTGGTCGCCATCTCGCGCAGGATCGTTGTCGGCAAGGTTGGCAAGCCCGCTTCGCGTAGGGCCATTATCTCTTTCGCCCGCTCCTTGAGTGCAGAATTGTCGGGATCGACTGTCAGTGCGAATCGTGCATTGCTTTCGCTATACTCGTGTCCGCAATAGATTTCCGTATCACCGGGTAGCGCCATGAGGCGCTGCAATGATTTGAGCATCATCGCCGGGGTTCCCTCGAAGAGGCGGCCGCACCCGAGCGAGAAAAGCGTGTCTCCGGTGAATGCGACCTTGGCGGCAGGTATGTGGTACGAAATCTCGCCTGCCGTGTGGCCGGGCGTGGATATGACTTCGACTTCGAAATTGCCAAAAGCAAAACGCTCGCCGTGCCGGACGGCACGATCGATGCCGGGTATCTTCGACCGTTCGTCACTTGGCCCTATAATTTCGGTGCCGAAGCGTTTCTTGAGAGCCAGATTGGCCTCGACGTGATCGCCATGATGATGCGTGGTGAAGATGTGTGTGAGCTTCCAGCCGCGCCGCTTCAGGGCTTCGAGGATCGCGGCTTCCTCGGGCGCATCGATGGAGGCCGTCAGGCCCGTTTCAGGATCATGGATGAGCACGCAAAAATTATCGCTGTGCGCGGTGAATTGTTCGATTTGCAGATTGGACATTATTGTTCTCTTCCATAGGGGGAGTTCGGGCAGGATAGTCCTGCTGCGCCGTGGCGCAACCCGTGTTCCTCAAAGTTTACCGTTCACGTTTGCCATCTCCGATGAAGATGCTCTAGGTTGCCGACATGCATCTCGACATCATTGATCTTCGCGCTTTCTACGCTTCGACGCTCGGCCATCTGACCGAGCGTTCGATTACGATGGCCCTCGCTTCGATTTGGCCAAAACTGCCAGGAGAGCGGTTAGTGGGGCTGGGCTATGCCGTTCCCTATCTCGACCGGTTTCGCGGCGATACGGAACGAACCTTCGCCTTCATGCCGGCGGGGCAGGGCGCTGCGAGCTGGCCGCCCGCGGAGCCTTCCGCCACCGCGCTGATCTTTGAGGAGGAATTGCCGCTGCCGGATTCCGCCGTCGACAGGATCTTGATGGTCCATGCGCTGGAGCATGCGGAAGACCCGCGCGAAACCCTCAAGGAAATGTGGCGCGTGTTAGCGCCGAATGGCCGGCTGGTGATCGTGGTGCCCAACCGGCGCGGACTATGGGCGCGCTTCGAGCATACGCCCTTCGGAAGCGGACGGCCCTATAGTGGCGGGCAGCTCACCCGACTCCTGCGCGAGGCGAATTTCACGCCGGGACCCTGGGCGGAGGCGCTGTTCTTTCCGCCGTCATCGCGGCGCTGGATCATGCGACCCTCCGCAATTTTCGAGCGGCTAGGGCGACGGTTCTGGCCAATGTTCTCGGGTGTACACATCGTCGAAGCGCAAAAACGCATCTATCAGGGCCTGCCCGTCGCACAGCGTTCATCGCGGCGCGTCTTCGTGCCAGTATTGTCACCCACGGGCACCGCCAGCGCGCGCCGCATCAAGGCATTGTTGAGGATTAGCGCTTGAGGAGGAACACTGCCTGCTGGCCGAAGAGGTTCCAGAAGCCCCAGGGCATGTTGAAGCCCAGTCGCTGCCCGAACGCATTGAGCGCCACGGCCGATTCCACCTGCGCACCCACTTCCTTGGTCATGTCGACAAAATCACTGATCGTGCAGAAATGGATGTTGGGTGTGTCGTACCAGCTATAGGGAAGATCCTTCGTGACCGGCATGCGGCCATTCAGTGCAAGCGATGCCCGCACGCGCCAGTGGCCGAAATTGGGAAACGAGACGATTGCGCGTTCGCCGATGCGCAGAAGCTCGGTGAGGACATTCTTCGGGTTCCGGGTCGCCTGCAGCGTCTGCGACAGGATCACATAGTCGAAGCCGGAATCCGGATAATATTTGAGGTCGCTGTCGGCATCGCCCTGGATAACCGAAAGCCCGCGCGCAACGGATTCGTTGACCCCTTTCTGCGATAGCTCGACACCCCGCCCATCGACGTTCTTGGCACTCTGAAGCAGTTCGAGTAGCTCGCCATCGCCGCAACCGACATCGAGGACACGGGAGCCGGGCTTTACCAGCGACGCGATCACATCGAAATCGACTCGGGAGTTGGTATTGATGCTCATGGGGCAAGAAGCCCCTTGGCCCGCGCCGCCGAGCGGATGAACCCGTTGATGGCTGAAAACATCTCCGGCTCATCGAGCAGAAACGCATCATGTCCGCGATCCGATTCGATCTCGACGAAGGAAACCGAGGCACCTGCGGCGTTCAAAGCATGGGCGACCGTGCGGCTCTCACTTGTCGGGAACAACCAGTCGCTTGTGAAGGAAACAATGCAGAAGCGCGTCTTCGAGCCGGCGAAAGCATCGGCGAGCCGGCCTTCATGCTCGGCTGCAAGATCGAAATAGTCCATAGCGCGGGTCATGTAGAGGTAGGAGTTCGGATCGAAGCGGTCGACGAATGTCATGCCCTGGTAGCGCAGATAGCTTTCGATCTGGAAATCCGCGTCGAAGCCGAAGGTCACGTTCTGGCGATCCTGCAGATTGCGGCCGAACTTTCGATGCAGGGCAGCTTCCGAGAGATAGGTGATGTGCGCGGCCATACGGGCAACAGAAAGACCTTTGCGTGGCACAGTGCCGGCCTCGAGATAGCGGCCTTCCTTCCACTCCGGATCGGCCATGACGGCCTGTCGGCCGACTTCGTGGAAGGCGATATTCTGCGATGAATGGCGCGCGCCGGTCGCGATTGCCACAGCGGCAAAGACCCTGTCCGAATGGCTGGATGCCCATTCGAGCACCTGCATGCCACCCATCGAGCCGCCGATGACGGTAAACAGTTGCTTGATGCCGAAATGGTCGATCAGCATGGCCTGCGCGCGCACCATGTCGGCAATAGTGATAACCGGTAGATCGAGGGCGTAGGCCTTGCCGGTATCCGGGTTGATTGACGCCGGGCCCGTCGAACCGAGGCAACCGCCAAGGACATTGGAGCAGAGAACGAAATAGCGGTCGGTATCGACCGGTTTGCCGGGCCCAACGAGCGTCTCCCACCAGCCGGGTTTTCCCGTTACCGGATGAACATTGGCGACGTGCTGATCGCCGGTCAGCGCATGACAGATCAGGATGGCGTTGGATTTGTCGGCATTGAGTTCGCCATAGGACTGGTAGGCGATGCGAAACGGCGAAAGCGAAACACCGCTGTCGAGATGCAAAGGCTTGTCTGCCCCAAAATCCACTACCGGACTATGGGGATTTGTGGCTTCCTGAACCTTCTGATCGGTCGTTGCGGATGCTTGGCTGGCTTTGGTCATCTTTGTGCGGGATTTAAGCAAGATGCCGGTAGGTATGGTTGCGGCTACGGCAAAGTCAATGGTTACTTTGTGGCTGGGTGTTTGGCCGGCTACACAAGAGCCGTTCACCACCTCTGCTTCACCCTGTACATCCCTCCGCCGTCCTCGGACCTGACCCAAGGATCCACAATCACATTCGGCACTTCGCCGCTGACGCTTCTGGGTCCTCGGGTCAGGTCCGAGGATGGCGGAAGGGTGGCGGGCGGATGGCTGGAGGGCTGAGCCGGACTGAAACTGCCGCAATTTACGCCATTTTTCTCGACATTGGGGCCTTTGGCAGCTATGTCCGCACGGTTGCTTTTCAGCGAGACGGGTATTGCCCTCAAAACGAACGATGCCACGGGTTTAAAGATCATGACGACGACGCTCAAAGACATGCGCCCAACCCCCAAAGCCGGTGTTCTCGACATCGAAGCCTATGTGCCCGGCAAGGAACATGCGCCGGGTGTCGCCAAGGTCCACAAGCTGTCATCCAACGAAACGCCGCTCGGAGCGAGCCGGCATGCGACGGAGGCCTATCGCGCGGCAGCGGAGCGGCTCGAGATATATCCGGATGGCCAGGCAACGGCGCTCAAGAAGGCCATTGCCGATGTGCACGGCCTGAATGCCGACAATATCCTTTGCGGCAATGGCTCGGACGAACTCTTGGGGCTGCTCTGCCAGACCTATCTCTCGCCCGGCGACGAAGCGGTTTATACCGAGCACGGTTTCATGGTGTACAAGATCTACATCATGGCGGCTGGCGCGACGCCGGTTGTCGCACACGAAGAGAGCGAGCAGGCCCACGTCGATTCCATCCTTGCCGCAGTGACGCCGCGCACCAGGATCGTGTTTCTTGCCAATCCGAACAACCCGACCGGCACCTATCTGCCATTTGAGGAAGTGCGGCGCCTGCATGCCGGGTTGCCGAAGAACGTTCTTCTGGTGCTTGATGCCGCCTATGCCGAGTATGTCCGCCGCAACGATTACGAGGCAGGAGTTGAACTCGTCTCATCCTTCGAGAACGTCGTGATGACCCGCACTTTCTCGAAGATTCACGGCCTTGCAGCACTGCGCATCGGCTGGATGTTCGCTCCGGGGCATGTCATCGATGCGGTCAATCGCATCCGCGGACCGTTCAATCTCAATTCGGCGGCAATCGTCGCGGGAGCCGCGGCGATACGTGACCGCACCCATGTGGCAGAGGCCGTCGCCTTCAACGAAAAATGGCTACCGTGGCTGTCGGAACAGTTGACGGCGCTCGGCCTCAGGGTCACGCCATCCGTTGGCAATTTCCTGCTCGTGCATTTCCCGGACGATGCGGCAAAGTCGGCCGAGAAGGCTGACGTGTATCTGACCAGCAAGGGCTATATTTTGCGCCGCGTTGGTGGATACGGATTCCCCAATGCGTTGCGCCTCACCATCGGATCCGAGGAAGCCAATCGCGGCGTAGTCGCTGCACTGTCCGAATTTCTGAAGTAGAACATGTCCAAAATCCACTTTGATACAATCGCACTGATCGGCATAGGCCTTATCGGTTCGTCACTTGCGCGGGTCATCAAGCGCGAGCGCCTCGCAGACCACGTCGTCATTTCCACGCGCAGCGCAGACACCCTTGCTCGCGCAAAAGAACTCGGTCTCGGCGACAGTTACACACTGGATAGCGCCGAGGCGGTGAAAGACGCTGACCTCGTGATCATTTCGGTGCCTGTGGGTTCGTCCGGCGAAGTGGCACGCCAGATTGCGGGATCTCTCAAGCCGGGTGCCATCGTCACCGACGTGGGTTCGACAAAGGGCTCGGTCATTGCACAGATGCAACCCGAGCTTCCGTCGAGCGTGCACTTTATTCCCGGCCATCCGCTGGCGGGCACGGAATATTCCGGTCCCGACGCCGGTTTTGCCCAGCTCTTCAACAATCGCTGGTGCATCCTCACGCCGCTAGAGGGTACGGATCGCGGTGCGCTCGACAGGCTGACGAAGTTCTGGGAGGCATGCGGTTCGCGCCTCGACACGATGGATCCGGTGCACCATGACAGGGTCCTCGCCATCGTTTCGCATCTGCCACATATCATCGCCTACAATATCGTTGGCACGGCCAGCGATCTTGAGGAGGTGACGAATTCCGAAGTGATCAAATATTCGGCCTCAGGCTTTCGCGACTTTACGCGCCTTGCAGCCTCCGATCCGACCATGTGGCGTGACGTATGCCTGCACAACAAGGAAGCGATCCTCGAAATGCTGGCGCGGTTCTCCGAAGATTTGTCCTCGCTGCAAAGATCGATCCGCTGGGGCGACGGCGATGCTCTCTTCAGCCTGTTTACCCGCACTCGTGCGGTGCGCCGCGGCATCATCGATGCCGGTCAGGAAATCGACGCTCCCGATTTCGGACGCCAAAAGGCGGGCCAGCCGGCGAAATAAAGCGCTTCAGAGCGCCGGCAGGCGCCCAATGCTGATGAAGCCCACGGACATTTTTCCGTTCTTCACCGTGATGGGTAGAGTCGGGGCGCCGGTGGCGTCGCGGGGAGCAAAGGCAAGAGCCTGAAGCACGGTGGATATCGTATTGCCGGCCTCGGGGACGATCCCCTGGATGGCTTTGGCGAAGCCTTCGGGATCGCGCATCGTCACCTGGAATTCTCCGCTGATGCGACCGTCGTCCGCGACCGAGAAAGGTCCTGTAATCCCGACGCCGCTGCCATCGTTGAAGGATAGGTCAACCTTGCGCAAGGTGCCCGACTGGCCGTGCAGCACCGTGAGATCGCGTTCCGCCTTGCCGAGAAGCGCAAAGCCGTTGGCGAGCTGGATATCGGCCGCGCCGGTAAGCTCGGGGAGCGAACGGTTCTGGATAACGTTGTCGGCAAGCTTGAGCTTGTTGAAGGTCAGCGCGACATCCATCTGCGGCTCGTTGGCGCGGAAGTTGAGTTGCCCGTCTGCGATGACCGCGATCTGCGTGGCACTGGCATCGCGTCCGTTGACGGCCACGTTCCTGCCTTCGATCGTAATCTCTCTGGGAAGCGGCCTGTCGAGGCGAATGCTCGAGGTCAGCTCCTCCCATTTGGCGTCGAGTGGCATGATGCCAGGCAGATCGATGGCTGCCGGACCCTCGATTGTGCTGTTGATGCGCAATGGGTCGTACAGCTGCGCCGCCGAGCGGAAGCTGCCCGCCGTGACCGAAAGGTTCTTTGCCTTATCAGCCCAGCCGACTTTGGTACAATCGAGGCCGACGCGCATCGGGAAGCCGCTGGCCCTGGCGTTCTCGCAGGTCGCGTCAATGCCGCGTTCCTTGAAGGCGGCAATGTTGGTTGTGACCCGCGCCTCGAGTTCGCGGGCAAGATAGTACCAGCCAGCGGTATAGATTACGCCGAGCACGACCAACCCGCCGACCAGATATTTTGCGAGTCTACGTGGTTTCTTGCTGATTTGTGGGGTGCTTGACGGCATGGTCCGGCTCTCGCTATCGATCATGGGGAAGCTCCGCTAGGTGGAGTAAAGCTATCAGGACGGATATGGGCGATTTTTGGGTCTTTGGCTATGGGTCTTTAATGTGGAAACCCGGCTTCGCTCATGTCGAAACCACCCATGCGCGGCTACACGGCTACCGGCGCGCCCTCTGCGTGCGATCCTACGTGCATCGCGGCACGCCGGACCGCCCGGGGCTGGTGCTCGGTCTCGATCGTGGAGGGTCATGCCTCGGCATGGCATTTCGCGTACCCACACAACTCGAGGATGAGGTTGTCGCGTACTTGCGCGAGCGGGAACTCGTCACCCATGTTTATCTGGAACGCCGCCTCAGCGTTCGGCTTGCCGATGGCCGCAAGGTCGCGGCGCTCACCTACATTGTCGACCGCAGCCACGTGCAGTATGCGGGCACGCTCTCCATAGAAGACGCGGCTCTGGCGGTACGCGGCTCTGTGGGAAAATCCGGCCGCAACGAGGACTACGTTCACAGTACGCTCGAACACATGCGCAAGATGAATATTCGCGACCACTGGATGGAGGCCGTCGCCACCGCTGTCGATGCAGTTGGCTAGGCGTGAGCTTCCATAGGGCGGGGAGTGGCCCACGGGGCCTCGGGTCAAGCCCGAGGATGACGGCGGAGGGGTGAGTCAGATGTCGACGCCCAGTTCCTTCAGCCGCTGAACGGCCGACGGCGGCATGGGTGGCGGATTGTCGGACTTTGCGGTGGCAATCAACAAATCATCGCACGCGGCTTCAGTCACCTCTTCCAGCTTTTTCAGGAAGGCATCGTTGTCGAGCCCCGGCTGTATCGGCGGCAGGACGCGGCAGCGGATAACACCCGGGTAGCGCATGAATTTGCGGCGTGGCCAGAAAAGCCCGGCATTGTGGGCGATCGGCACCACGGGAACACCAAGCTCGCCGTAGATATGGGCAACGCCATATTTGTAGTGTGGTGGAGCACCAGGCGCCGTGCGCGTACCCTCGGGATAGATCATCAACTGCCGGTCATCCGCGATCGCTTCGCGAGCGCCGCGGACAGCGGCTTTCATTGCGGCGGAACGCTTGCCGCGGTCGATCGGCACCATCTTCATCTTGGCGATGTACCAGCCGAAAAGCGGAATCCACGTCAATTCGCGCTTGAGGATATAGACCGGGTCGGCGATATGCGGCAGGAAGGCATAGGTATCCCAGAACGACTGATGCTTCGGCGCGCAAATGTAGGGGCCGTCCGGAATGTTCTCCAAACCCTCGATATGTGGCTCGGCGCCCGCGATGACTTTCTGCAGCCAAAGATTCGATTTCGCCCAGTTCTTCGGGATGACCCATGCCTGTTTGCGTGGGCTAAGGAAATAAAAGGGCGTGAAGATGATCATCTGGATGATCAGGTTAAGATAGAAGGCGGTGTTGAAGAGAAGTGACCGGATGATCGTCATAAGGGTCTCTGGTGCTATCGGACTGCAGCCTTCGTTATACCAATTAAGGTTGGCCGGGAACCGGCGAAACCTTTCTTGCCGAAATTACCCCTTGATACGATGCAGGAGGGACGCGGTGGCATCCGAAAGATTGTCGGGAAGCGCCGCGCGAATGACGGCGCCGAGATATTTGACGTATTCGACGAATAGCACCCGCACAACGAGGCCGCGTGTGATCCAGTCGCCATCCCTCAGATTGCTGTTGATGATGGGATAGGGGATGAACTCGATGTCCTGCGAGGCATGGGTGAGTTCGACCATCGTGCGGGGAATGTGGTAGTTGTTGGTGACGACAATCACACGCTTGTAGTTGTTGGCATTGGCCCATTTGACGCTCTCGGCGGCATTGCCGATCGTGTCGAGGGCCGAGCGGTCGATATCGACACAGCATTCAAAGAGCGCGGCATCGCCGCCGGTCACCCGCTGCAATTCGCTGCGGTTTGCCGAAGCATGAACTCCGCTGATGAAAAGTCGCCTGCCTCGCTTGTTCTTGAGTAGGTCCAGCGCTCCTTCGATGCGCGAATAGCCGCCTGTTAGAACGACAATTCCGTCGGCTGGCTGAGTGAGGTCGGGCGTTTCCATCATCGTCACCCGGTCGCTGAAAATGATGAAGCCGCCGATGAACAGCCCGAGGGCGAGGATTGCAAGCACGAAGAGAGGCAGGACAATGCGGTTACGGATGAACGTCACTACTCGCCCATCACCCTTCATGTCGCCGGCGTCCTGATTGCCGTTGCTGTCGTTCACGCCGTCCATCTTGCGCCGCAAATTGCCTTGTCCGAGATATGTTCTTCAAGATAGAGCTCAACAGCAGCCGTGCCGAAGCCCTTCGTCAAATCCACGCTACTAGAACTAAATTAACAAACCTAAGTTTCGTCACGTCGGTCCACCTGTCTCAAATGTGCAATGACCGTTACTCGTGTCGTGATCATAGTGAGGACGCTGACCGCCAAAATAATGAGAACGACGCCCGTATAGCCGCTTGAACCGATCGAAAAATTGCCGAAAAGCGCGGTCGCCTGGTCCGCTTCAGGTGTCGCGAGATTGCGTGACGACCACCATGCGATCATCAGAAATATTGCGATGGCCAGCGCGCCGCCGCAGAGGGCTCCCCTGAGAGCAGTCCAGAAGAAATGCCGTTCGAACTGGCGTGCCACGAATGTTTGCTCGGCGCCAATAAAATGCAGCACCTCGATGATATGACCGTTGCCGGCCATGGCCCCGCGTGTCGCGAAGATTACCGTCAGCACCGTCGCTGCGATAACGAGGGCGAGGACCGCCGTCCCGATGAGCACGGTCGAGCGCGCCATCGAAACTAGCCGGTCCACCCAGTTGCGATGGTCGTCGAAACTTGCGCCCGGAACATCTTTGACGAGCGCGGCACGTATGGCGGCGAAATCGGGAAGGGCGGCCTCATCGAGCGTGACGACCACCAATCGCGGCACCGGCAGTTCATCGATGTCGAGCCCGCTGCCCAGCCAGGGTTCGAGCAGCCGCGCGGTAGCGGCCCGATCGATGATCCGGGTAGCTTTCACGCCGGCAAATCCTTGGGCGATGCTGCTTGCCTTTGCCAGAAGCGCTTCCATGTCCTCACCTTCGACCGGCCGTATCTGGATGGTCGCTTCGGTCGATATCTGGCTTTGCCAGGTCGCCGCCGTAGATTGAACAAGGCTGACAGCACCTATGGTCAGGCAGGCAAGGAACGTCATGATGGCGATGACGATCATCAAAGCGTGGCCGACGACGTTGCCGGCGGGCACGATCGGCGCCTGGCCGCTCTTGCCATGCACGCGTTCAACAAGGCCAGCAACAACTGCTGTGGCCTGCTCCTTCAGGCGGTCGGCATCAATCATATATGTCGAGCCTCCCCTGATCGAGGATCATGCGCCGCGCATTGATTTGGTCCATCAAGGTCAGATCGTGGGTGGCAATAACCACGGCGGTGCCAGAGCGGTTCAACTCGCCGAACAGTCGCAGCAGCCGCCGCGCCAGAGGCGGGTCAACATTGCCCGTCGGCTCGTCGGCAAGAAGGATCTCGGGTTGGTCGATCAATGCTCGGGCAATCGCGGCGCGCTGCTTTTCGCCGCCTGATAGGACCGGAGGCAACACGTGCATGCGCTCGCCAAGGCCGACCCAATGCAACAGTTCCTCGACCTCGGCACGATAGGTTGCCTCCTCCTTGCCGCGCACTCGCAGTGGCAGCGCCACATTCTGATATGTGGTCATGTGGTCGAGCAGTCGAAAATCCTGGAACACGACGCCGATACGGCGGCGCAATAAGGGCATTTCCCTTGATGAAATAGTGGCAATGTCCTTCCCGAAAACCGTGATGAGGCCGCGCGTCGGCTTCAACGTCATGAAGAGGAGACGCAACAGCGACGTCTTACCGGCGCCAGACGGACCGGTCAGAAACTGGAACGATCGGGGCGAGATATGGAGGCTGACATCACGCAACACCTCCGGACCCATCCCGTATCGCAGTCCGACATTCTCAAAGCGAATCAAGCGTAGTTTTCCAATCTCAAATCCATGCCCGTTTTATTTGGCGCGGATAGATTTGACCACCCACCAACATGCTCGAACGACGGCCAAAACGTTAATTTTTGCACGCTAGGCTCCTGCGCATGATTCGGAGAAACATGACTGCAACATGGCAGGGTGACCGGAAAACCGCATGATCGCACAATCTGCAGCGTCGCTTTCACCAGATGCGATGAATTTTGCGTCCGCGCCGGCATTCAGCTTGCCGGAGATCGAAGATGCATCGTTCGAGACCATCATCCCGGGCGCGGAAGTGTTGATTGCCGCAGGAACTGAGCAGGCTGCAGCGCCAGAAAACCAGGGCTTTGCAATTTTCAGCACTGCGATCTCGGCCCGGCGGGCGTTGCCCGGTTTCGGCTACTGGCTGTTCGTCGCTTTGGCTGCGCTTTCAGCGTTCTGGATCGCAGGCGGCCACGTGCTTTTCGTGGGGCCCTAGCCGTCCGCGAGTTCGACTTTGCTTTTTGGTTAACGATCAGGTTATAGAGCGCATCTGCCTCCATAAGAACCGGAAAAACACGCATGCCAAACGTCAGCGGAAGAAATATCGACGTTCTTTTCAGCGCGGAAACGATCGCGCAAAGGAATCTCGAGCTTGCCGAGGCCATTGTCGGGCGCAAATTCCAGAACCTCCTCGTCATTTCGATTCTGAAGGGTTCTTTTATCTTCGCGGCCGACCTAATCCGCGCCATGCATGATGCCGGAGCGGAACCCGACGTGGAGTTCATCACCGTGTCGAGCTACGGCAAGGGAACGGAAAGCGGCGAAGTTCACTTGCTGCGCGATATCGATAGTGATGTGCATGGACGTGATGTCGTCCTGATCGACGATATTCTGGAATCCGGCAAAACGCTCAAGTTTACGCGCGAACTGATGCTGACGCGGGGTGCGCGCAGCGTTTCCATCGCTGTGCTTCTTGATAAGAGCGTAAAGCGCAAGACCGACATCGAGGCCGACTTCAAGGGGTTCGAGTGCCCTGACTATTTCGTTGTGGGCTACGGCATGGATGTCGGCCACTCGTTCCGGCAATTGCCCTATGTCGGCGTGGTAACAGACTGAGTATCAATCGAATTTGAGCAGGCGTTCGAGATAGTCCTTTTCCATCTGCGGGCTAAGCGCATTGCCGAGGCGGCGCCGGATGGCATCGAGGATCTCCCGCGCCCGCTGGATATCGATCTCACCCGGAACCTTGGTGCTGGTGCCGTCGTCGATGCCGCTGGTGCGACGCTCGCGGCCCAGCGGATCAAGCCGGCCATTCTGCTGCCGTCCGTCCGGTCCGGTCTGGCCTTCTTGGCCCATCGCCTGCTGCATCTGCTTCATCATGTCCTGCCCGCCCCGGCGCAAGGCGTCGAGCGCATTGCTCTGTTGGTCGAGCGCCTGCCCGCCATCAGCCTCGCCTAGAGACTTGCCTGCCTCACCCATCGATTTGCCAGCGTCGCCGAAGTCCTTGCCAGGGTTGATACCGAGACCTTTCAGGTCTTCCATCATCTGGTCGAGATCGGATCTCAGCTTGTTCTGCCCTTCCTGCAGGCCGCGCAAAGCGTTTTCGATCTCCTGATCGGACATCTGGCCCTGATTGCCCTGCTGGCCGTCTTGCCCTTGCTGACCATTCTGGCCGTAGTTCTGCTGCATGCCGTTCTGCCGCTGCTGCTCGAGCCGATGGGTCTGGTTCATCATGTCCTGCTGACGCCGCATCAACTCGCCAAGCTTGTCCATCTGCTGACGCATCTGACCCTGCTGCCCGTTCTGCCCGCGCTGGTTCTGCCCCATCTGCAGGTTGTTGAGCATGTTCTCGAGTTCGGAGAGCAGTTGCTGCGCCTGATCGCGTGAGCCCTGCTTGGCAAGGTCCTCGATCTGGTCGAGCATGCGGTCGAGGTCCTCCTGCCGCAGTTCCTGCATGTTGGGGTTGGGCGCCTGCGCCATGTTGGGGTTCTTCTGGGCTTTCTCGGCGAATTCGCGCAGATACTGGTTCATGGCCTGGCGCAATTCGGCCATGCGGCGTTCGATTTCCTCTTGGCTCGCGCCACGTTCCAGCGCTTGCTTGAGGGCTTCCTGTGCTTCGCGCAGCCGCCGTTCAGCCTCCGATAGCGCACCGTCCTCGATGCCGCGCGCAACCTGCCACATATAAGCAACCACATCGCGCAGTTGATCATCACTGCGCGCCATGTCGAGCCTTGTGTGAACGCTACGCAGGGCGAGATAGTGCGACGCGTTCTTGATCGTCTCCTCGGGCCACATGGTGATCGCGTCGAGTGTGTTGAGCACATCCTGCTTGGCATTGGCATTGAGCGCCAGGATACGGCGCTGCTCGACCACCGCCCGGGCAAGCGGATTGGCGAAGGGCCGTTCCGGCATGACGAGGGTCTTGGTTTCGCTGCGCGCCTCCTGCTTGGCGTCGTCGGTGGCGACAAGGGTCATGCGGATTTCCGATCCCGCCCACGGATGTTCGGTCAGATCCTTGGCGGTCTTTGTCTCCTTGGCTTGCTCGCCGCGGCGAGGCAGCGCAAGCGGCAGGTCGGGCGCCTTATAGAGCGGACGCGCGTCCTTTTCGGGTGGCGTCGCCTGCTCCATCTTGGCAACCGCGCTCACGGCCCCGTAATCGTCCTTGAGTTCATAGGCAACTTCCATCGTGCCGTTCGCAGCGCTTGACGGTTCCTTGGTGAAGCGGATCGATGGCGGTTGGTCGGGGATGACCGAGAAGGCCCATTCGGAACTGCTTCGTCCATCGACAAAGAGCGCGGCCGTACTGGTTGTGCCGAGGGACATTTCAAAGTTGCGCGGCCTGTCCTTGATCTCTGCCCCTTCCTGCTGCGTGCCTTCCTGCTTGGCAGCGACATCCGCAACCATTCCATCCTGCGGGCGCAGCGTTACCTTTTCGGTTCCATTGCCGCCGATGACCCGAATCGTGAGAATACTGTTCTCGGGAACGGTAAACTGCCTCTCGGCGGCATTGGCCGCGGAGGTCAGGAATTGCGGCGCGCGCCCGGTATAGCGGGGAGGCGTCACCCACGCGTCGATGCGGGGCGGCGCCACACTGCTGCCGCCATGGCTGCGGAACGCATCGCTGATATGGCCGCCCAAGGGGCCGCCCGAGAAGGCAAATGCAACAACCAGCAGGAGGCCGACGATGGCACGCAGGCCCCACGGGTCAATTTCCGGGACACGCGTCTGCGGCAGGTCGCTCTTCAAATTACGGATGCGTTCGGCCATCCGCCTGCGATGCTCGTCCCAAAGTGCCCGCGCGAACGGGTCAGAGGTGCTCGTCGCCAACTCTTCCGATTGCACGGTGATCGGCTGATGGTCGAGCGCGTTGACCTTTTCAAGCCGCTGGTCGATCTCGTCCTGGTCGGGCAGGCGGAACTTCAGAACAAAGTAGACACAAGGGGCAAGCGCGATGATGAAAAGTCCAAGTGTGCCAAGGCGCAGCAGGTCCGGCATCAGCCGGAAAATGCCGAACCAGGCAAGGCAGAGAAAAACTCCGGCAAGCAGCACGAATGGCAGCACCAACGGCCACAAGCGCTCGAAACTAATTGCGATCCACGTGGACAAACGGAGGCGATCGATACTTCTGAAAATATCGAACTTGACCCCTTCAGCGTCCCGTTGGTCGGGGTGTTGATCGGTCATACGCACTCCATCTCGGCAACATCGACGATGATGGCCTTAAGAAACAATAACATTCATCATGGCAAAGGCGAGGCCTTGGCCTAAAAAACCGATCATAGTTTTGTGTTCTGACCTTCCTCAGGTCAAGCCCGGGGATGACGGCGAAATCAGAGGGGTGAAGATTCACAACCACTCGGGAATGGAGTCTAGGCCGATTAGTTCATCATAGCTCGTCCGCCGCCGGACAACGTGGAACTGATCGCCGCTGACCAAAACTTCCGGCACGAGCAGGCGCGTATTGTAGGTGCCGGCCTGAACGGCACCATAGGCGCCGGCCGTTCCAACGGCGATGAGATCGCCCGGCGACTGGCGCGGCAGGTCGCGGTCAAGGCCGAGAAAATCGCCGGTCTCGCAAACGGGCCCGACGATATCGGCGCGAATGCGCGGCTGCGATGCGGAGGCTTCTTTGACAGGCCGGATAGTATGAAAGGCGTCGTAAAGGGTCGGACGGATGAGATCGTTCATCGCCGCATCGACGATGACGAAGTTGCGCGCGTCGCCTTCCTTGACGAAGATCACCTCGCTGACAAGGATACCGGCATTGCCGACGATGAGCCGGCCCGGCTCGAAGATCGTCTTCAACCCGAGTGGCTTGATGTGCTTGGCAACGATTTCGGCATAGGCGTCGGGCAAGGGCGGCGGATTGTTGTCGAAATGATAGGGAATGCCGAGGCCCCCGCCGAGATCGACATGCTTGATGTCGTGGCCATCGGCCTTGAGTTGGGCGACCAATTCGGCGAGGAGCCGGAATGCATTGTCGAAAGGTTCGAGGTCGGTGATCTGGCTGCCGATGTGCATGTCGACGCCAACAATTTTCACCCCCGGAAGCTTTGCGGCGCGCGCATAGACCGAACTTGCCTTTGCCAGCGGAATGCCGAACTTATTTTCGGATTTGCCGGTCGAAATCTTCTTGTGCGTCTTCGCATCGACGTCAGGGTTGATGCGCAATGAAACCGGCGCAAGCTTGCCTGCGGCAACTGCGCGGCTGGAAAGCAGCTCGAGTTCAGGCTCGGACTCGACATTGAAGCAATGGATGCCGGCAACCAATGCATAGTCCATTTCGCCGGACGTCTTGCCAACGCCGGAGAAGACGATCTTGTTCGCGGGTATGCCGGCTGCAAGCGCGCGGCGCAGTTCGCCTTCCGAAACGACATCGGCACCCGAGCCAAGATTTGCCAGGGTTTTGAGAACGGCCTGGTTCGAATTGGCCTTGAGAGCGTAGCAGACGAGCGCGTCCATCTCGGCAAAGGCGGCAGAAAATACCTTGAAGTGCCGCTCGATCGTTGCGGTCGAGTAGCAATAGAAGGGCGTGCCCACGACGCGTGCGATGTCGGGTATGCTAACTCCTTCAGCGTGGAGGACGCCGTCCTTGTATTCGAAATGGTTCACGGCAATGGCCTAGATCAATGGGTCGAGTATGAAACGCTTGTCCTGAACTGGTGGAGTTACAGTCTTCGGTTCGCCCGGCATCGAGGTGACCGAAGCCGGCGGCAGTTCGAGCGGACCTTTGCGGCCGCAAGCCGAAACAGCGCTCGCAATCGCAAGTGTGACCAGAATTGTCGTCAGAATGGAACGGCTTGCCATAGATCTTGATCCTGTCGTCCGGAAGGGCGTTTGTCCCTGTCTAGAGCATGATGCGGACTTAGGGAAGGTCCCCTTGTCCGCGTCTTGCGCCTAAAGCTTTGCAATCCGCTTTTGCCAGAACTTGATCTGCCTGCGAACCTGCTCGGGAGCTGTGCCGCCATAGGATTTCCGGCTGCGAACCGACTTGTCGACGGTGAGATAGCCGAACACCTTGTCGGTGATTCCGGGGTGAATTGCCTGAAGATCGGCGAGCGACAATTTGCCGAGTTCGGATTTTTTCTGCTCGGCAAGGGCGACCGCCCGCCCGGTTACGTGATGCGCCTCGCGGAACGGCAGGCCGAGCTCCCGCACCAGCCAGTCGGCGAGATCGGTCGCGGTGGAATAGCCGGAGCCCGCAGCCTTCTTCATCGCGGCGACATTGATCGTCATGTCGCCAACCATTCCCGTCATTGCAGCAAGGGCCAATTCGAGCGTTTCCGCCGCGTCGAATACAGCCTCCTTGTCCTCCTGCATGTCCTTCGAATAGGTGAGTGGCAATCCCTTCATCACGGTCAAGAGGCCGACCAAAGCGCCATTGATGCGGCCGGTCTTGGCACGCACCAGTTCTGCGGCATCCGGGTTTTTCTTCTGCGGCATGATCGACGAGCCGGTCGAAAACGAATCTGACAGGCGCACGAAACCGAATTGCGGTGTCGACCAGATGACGATTTCTTCAGCGAGCCGTGAGAGGTGCGTCGCCGTGATCGCGGCGACCGAAAGGAATTCTAGCGCATAGTCGCGGTCGGATACGCTGTCGAGCGAATTCCTGGTTGGTTCGCGGAAGCCGAGCGCCCGTGCCGTCACATGGCGATCGATCGGAAATCCGGTGCCGGCAAGCGCAGCGGCGCCAAGCGGCGATTCATCCATGCGCTCGATGGCATCCCGAACACGGCTGAGGTCGCGTCCGAACATTTCCACATAAGCCATGCAGTGATGGCCGAATGTGACCGGCTGCGCGGTCTGAAGATGGGTGAAGCCGGGCATCAGCGTTGCGGCATGCTCTTGCGCGCGCCGCAGGAAAGCTTCGATGAGCTTTTTCAGGGCAACCGCCGCCTTCTCGAACTCTGCCTTTACCCAGAGGCGAAAATCGACCGCCACCTGATCATTGCGCGAGCGGGCGGTGTGCAGGCGTCCGGCCGGGGCGCCGATGAGTTCCGCGAGCCGCGACTCGACGTTCATGTGAATATCTTCAAGTTTACGTGAAAACGCGAACTTTCCGCTCTCGATCTCTGACAATATCGTGTTCAGGCCGCCAGCGATCTTGTCGTGGTCCTCTGCCGCGATTATGCCGGTTTTCGCAAGCATGGCTGCATGGGCAAGCGAACCCTGAATGTCCTGGGCGTAGAGTTTCTGGTCAAACCCGATGGAAGCATTGATTTCTTCCATGATAGCGGCAGGACCCGAGGCGAAGCGGCCTCCCCACATTTCATTGCTGTTCTTCTTGTCGGACATGATGCGCCTTGGTGAGTAGCGAAAGAGTAGAAAATGGCAGGCAGCGACGAGACAGGCAAAACCCCACGCAACAGAAGCAGGAAGATCATTTCCCTTGCCGCGCTCGCAGGCATCTTTGCCGGTGCGGTTGGGGTATACGTGATGGAGCGGCCCTCTGGCAATATTGTCGCCACCACAAACCCCGATGATCAATGCACACTGAAAACCGCGAATGCAAAGGCCATCGACAAGGCCGCTACAGGGGCGGTGGCTGCCATGCGCGGCGCCGACTCACCGCAATCGATGGGCTCCCTGACGTTCACCGGTCCCGACGGCAAGCCCGTGCGGCTTGAAGATTTCAAGGGCAAGACGCTTCTCGTCAATCTATGGGCAACGTGGTGTCTTCCTTGCCGCGAGGAAATGCCGGCGCTCGATGCGCTTGAAACAAAGAAGGGCGGCGACGATTTCAAGGTCGTGACGATCAATATCGACACTGGCGACGAGGCCAAGCCAAAGGCCTTCTTAAGCGAGATCGGGGTCAAATCGCTTGAACTTTACCGCGATCCGTCGATGGGGGTGTTCAACGATTTGAAGCGCAAGAATCTTGCCTTCGGTCTGCCGGTAACGATGCTGGTTGACAAGGAGGGATGTCAGATCGCCGCCATGAACGGACCCGCCGAGTGGTCGGGAGAAGATGCCGCCCGCTTTATTGAAGCGGCGAAGGCGCTATAGCAGTCGTTGCGCCGCGAGCGGACATTCACCCTACTTCTCCGTCATCCTCGGGGTTGACCCGAGAATGCACAAAAAGCGATGCACGGCGTTGCGACCAGGTACCTCGGGTCAAGCCCGAGATATATTCCTGGAATAACACCGGGCATAAAAAAAGCTCCATCGTGAGATGGAGCCTTTTTGGATTATGTGAACGCGCTGAATTACTCAGTTCCGCCCGCAGCGGCTTTCTTGGCCTTCTTGGCTTTATATTTTTCGAAGCCGTGCAGTTCACCGGGTTTGCGTTCCTTGGGGGCCTTCTTCGGCTTTTCGGGCTTCTCCGTCGTCCAGCCTTCGGGCTTTGCCTTGGCCGGCTTGGCAGACCAATCAGATTTGGGCTTGTCGTCGCGGTAGCGCGGCTTGCTATCATCCGCATCGCGCTTCTCGCCGAAGCTCTTACTGCCCTTGTAATCGCCGGCATCGCGGCGCGGCCCGGATGAACCAGGTCCCTCGCTGCGGGTGATGTTCACGCCCTTTTCCCCGGTGCCGTATTGCTTGATCCGGGCCATGAACTCATTGGCCTTGCTTGCCGTGATTTCGAAGCGCGTCTCCGTCTCCAGGATCTTGATCGAGCCAACATCGGCTTTGGTGACATCACCGGCCTTGCAGATCAGTGGCAGCAGCCAACGCGGCTCGGCGCGCTGCTTGCGCCCAACGCTCACAGAAAACCAGGCGCCGCTCTCAAATTCAGCGTAACGCGCGGAGCGTGGTCCGCGATCACCGCGGTCGCCCCGTTCCGGACGCTCGTCAAACCGACCCTTGCGCATCGGTTCGAGCACATGCGACGGCGTTGATGAAAGCTCCTCGGGCGCAGGGCGGGCAGCCATTTGCTGGCGCAGGTAGGCGGCAGCGATCTGTTCGGCCGAATGCATGTTTAGGAGCTCGCGAACGAATTCCGCCTCGTCCTCACTAACGGTTTCAGTTAATGAGGGATCGTTGAGAATACGTTCGCGGTTGCGCTTGTTGATGGCCTCTGCGTCCGGGGGCGGGACCATCGACGTCGCGAGCTTGGCGCCCTGCAACAGGCGTTCCGCGGTGCGGCGGCGTGATGGCGGCACGATCAGCACGCAGACGCCCTTGCGCCCCGCGCGTCCGGTGCGACCGCTGCGGTGAAGCAGCGTTTCGGAATTGTTAGGAAGGTCCGCGTGGATGACGAGGTCGAGATTGGGCAGGTCGATGCCGCGGGCGGCGACGTCGGTCGCGACGCAAACCCGGGCACGGCCGTCGCGCATGGCCTGCAAGGCATTGGTGCGCTCGGCCTGGCTGAGTTCGCCCGAAAGCGAGACGACATTGAAGCCGCGATTGGAGAGGCGGCTCGTCAGGTGCTTCACCGCTTCGCGGGTCGAACCGAAAATGATCGTATTCTGCGCATCATAGTAGAGCAGCGCGTTGATGATGGCGTTTTCGCGCTCGCGCGGCGCCACCGGCATGATGTGATATTCGATATCGCTGTGCTGTTCCTTCTCGCTTGTCGCGGAAATGCGCAGCGCATTGTTCTGAAACTGCTTGGCCAATTGGGCGATGGGTTTTGGCACGGTCGCCGAGAACATCAATGTTCGCCGGTCCTCGGGCGCTTCGCCGAGGATGAATTCAAGGTCTTCACGAAAGCCAAGATCGAGCATTTCATCGGCTTCATCCAGAACAACGGCACGCAGGTCGGCCATGTCGAGGGAACCGCGGGTGATGTGATCGCGCAGGCGACCGGGCGTGCCGACGACGATGTGAGCGCCGCCCTGGAGCGCACGGCGTTCCTTGGTCATGTCCATGCCGCCCACGCAGGAAGCGATGCGTGCGCCGGTCTGCTCGTAAAGCCACTCAAGCTCGCGCCGCACCTGCAGGGCAAGCTCGCGCGTCGGTGCGATAACCAGCGCATAGGGAGCGCCGATCGAGTCGAACCGCTCCGCCCCTTCGAGCAGCGTTGGTGCGATGGCGATGCCGAAAGCGACGGTCTTGCCGGAACCGGTCTGGGCGGAAACGAGCAGATCGGCGCCTTCAGCCTCGGGGGCGAGCACAGCGGTCTGGACGGGCGTCAGGGTCTCATAGCCACGGGCAGCCAATGCACCGGACAACGCCGGAGCGACAGAATCGAATATGGTCATTCATGAACTTTCAAGTATGGGTTTGGGCTGGTGTCTGGGCTCGGCGTCAATGGGAGCACGAGCGGCACGCATATAGCTTTGTTGCGTCCTCGTAGAGCTTATCGCTCAATTCGTCAATGGTTGGCGCCTGCGGACTTGCGCAGGGGAGCCGTGCAAATTCACCGTGCTTGACCATGCCAAGTTGGCTTACGCGCTGAACCCCGCGCGTTTCAGACGAACGACAGCAAGATCGAGCGCGGAAAGAAAGGCCGAGCGATCCTTCGGCGAGAAGGGTCGCGGGCCGCCGGTGATCTGTCCTGCAGAGCGCAATTCTTCCATGAGGTTGCGCGTTGCTAGCGTGTTGCCGATCGAGGCCTCTGTGAAGGGTCGGCCTGTCGGGGAGATCACGTCGGCGCCGGCCTTCACGCAACGGCTCGCGAGCGGAATATCTGCCGTCACCACAACGTCGCCGCGCGAGACACGCGCCGCAATCCAGTCGTCGGCGGCGTCGAATCCATCGCTGACGATCACCCGCTCGATCCTCGGATCACGCGGGATTGCCATGAAAGAATTCGAAACTACATAGACTTTGACGCCGTGGCGTTCGGCGACGCGGTAAATTTCAGGTTTGACCGGACAGGCGTCGGCGTCGACATAGATGGTGATCGTCTTGGTCTCGTTCATGTCTCAGCCGAAAATGTGCAAAGCCGCAAGGCCGACCGATGCGCCAAGGCCAATGGCGATGCCCGCAGCGAGCGCTGCAACGAGCAGCCCCATCCCCAGCCATAGCCCATCCTGCTCGCCAAGTCCTATTGCGAGGAGAATAATACTGAGAGCAGGCATCTGGTTGATCAAGGGAAATGGCAGAATCACGATCATCGACATCAACAGTGCGACGATGCTGACAATACGTTCGACGATCATTTGCGGAACCAGCCAATAGCGGGGCCGGGCGAGTTTCTCGAACCGCAGCAGCATTGGCTCGATCCGTCCGATAAAGGCGCGGTAGGATTCGATGCGCATTGATTTGCGGCGAACAAAGGCGGGAAACCACGGGTTCTCGAACCCGATCAACATCTGGATCGATAGAAGAACCAGAGGAATGCCGAAAATCGTCGAGGTGCCAGGGGGCAGCGGCACGAGGTTAAGTGCCGAAAACAGGATCATCAAGGCGCCGAAGCTGCGCTCCGACAGGGCGGACAGGATATCATCGAGCGAAATCCTGTCCGCTGATCTTTCACCGAGATGGACAAGTACCCTGGACAGACGCCGTTCGTCGGCGGACCCGATCAGGTCCCAGTTGGACGGCGTTCCGTCAGCGTTCATCTTGTCCTCCCGTTGGCTGGATCAGATCTTCCCCGAAGTCTCGGCAACAGCGCCGGCCTGGGGTGGTCGTCCATCATGCGACAATTCGGGCTTCTGCTCATGCCGGGTACTCCAAAGCGAACTGAGGATACCGGCGAGCAGTATGCCAAGCGTGATCGACAGTGACCACATTGGCGGTATCTTTGCCAGTCCCAATGCGTCGGCGACGAAAATCTTTCCGCCGATGAATACGAGGACGAGCGAGAGGGCATATTTCAGGTAGACGAAGCGATGGATGAGGCTTGCCAACGCGAAATAGAGCGCCCGCAGGCCAAGGATCGCGAAAATGTTCGAAGTGAAGACCAGATAGGGGTCGGTGGTGATGGCGAAGATCGCGGGGATCGAGTCGACCGCGAAAATCACGTCGGCAAGCTCCACCATGACCAGCGCCAGAAGCAGCGGCGTGATCCAGGTCTGCCGTTTCATCGTCAGGGGGTCGGTGCGTCGGACGATAAATTTCTCACCATGGAGCTCCGGCGTGACGCGGAAGTGCTTGCTCATGAACTTGAAGACCGGGTTGGCCGCGACATCGTATTCTCCGTCACCGGCAACAAGCATTTTTATGCCGGTGAAGACCAGGAACGCGGCGAAGAGGTAGAGCACCCAGTGGTATTCCTGGACGATCGCGGCCCCGGCGGCGATCATGATGCCGCGCAGGATGACAACGCCGAGAATGCCGTAGACCAGCACGCGATGTTGAAACTGTTTTGGGATGGCGAAGTAGCCGAAGATCATCGCTATGACGAAAATATTGTCCATCGCGAGACTTTTCTCGACGACGAAGCCGGTGAGGTATTGCATCCCGGCGTCTGAGCCGAGTTCCCACCAGATGAACCCCCCGAAGGCGAGGCCGAGACTGATGTAAAAAGCCGAGAGCAGGAGGCTCTGGCGCATGCCTATGTCGTGATTTTTGCGGTTGAGAACGCCCAGATCGAGGACGAGAAGAACAATAACCAGAGTGAGAAAGCCAAGCCACATCCACAGGGGCTTGCCCATGGCATCAATAAATAGAAGCTCCATGTTGAAAAAGATCCGCCGGCATCGGTTCCAGATTACAGCTCCGACATCACGAGAGAGCCGGTCACTCCCGCCAGAGGGGCCCGGTGCTGCAATTCTGCCTCAGTTGGGAAGAGCCAGGGACCAATGCAAGGGTTTGATCGAAATATACTTTTTGAACGGGTCGAAGCTCACGACTCAGCGTGTCGGTACAGGGTGTTCGCCGCGATAATCATAGAAACCCCGTCCCGCCTTGCGTCCTAGCCAGCCGGCTTCGACATATTTGACGAGCAGCGGGCAGGGCCGGTACTTCGAATCCGCCAGACCGTCGTATAGCACCTGCATGATCGACAAGCAGGTGTCGAGACCGATGAAATCCGCTAGCTGCAGCGGGCCCATCGGATGGTTGGCGCCGAGTTTCATGGCCGTGTCGATGGCTTCCACCGAGCCGACACCTTCATAGAGCACGTAGATCGCCTCGTTGATCATCGGCAGCAGAATGCGGTTGACGATGAAGGCGGGGAAGTCTTCCGCAACCGTAATCGTCTTGTCGAGACTGGCGACAAATTCGCGCGCTGTCTCGAATGTCACGTTTTCTGTGGCTATGCCGCGGATAAGCTCAACCAGCTTCATCACCGGAACCGGGTTCATGAAGTGAATGCCGATGAAGCGTTCGGGCCGGTCGGTAGTGGCGGCAAGGCGCGTGATCGAGATGGACGACGTATTCGTGGCGAGGATAGCTTCCGGATTGAGATTGGGACAAAGCTGCGCAAAAATCTTGCGCTTGACGGTTTCGTCCTCGGTTGCGGCCTCGATGGCGAGGTCGACGCCGGCGAGATCCTCCATCCGCAATGCCGGACGGATATGCGACAGCGCCTTGACGCGGTCGGATTCCTCGAGCTTGCCATGCGAAACCGAGCGGGCCATGTTGCCGTTGACCGTGGCAATGCCCTTTTCGATCTGTTCGGCAGACTGGTCATGGATCAAAACATTGTAACCGGCGACGGCGCAAACATGGGCAATGCCCGAACCCATTTGCCCTGCGCCAATAATGCCTACGGTCTTGATCGTGCCAGCCATGTTTCCATCCGATTGTTATATGTACCATACAAACTAAATGGCCGGGGTAGCTTTCGTCTACCCCGGCCAGACAATTTCATTTCAAATTTTGAAGCGCCTCAAAGCGCCTTCTCGAGCTCCGGCAGGATGGTGAAGAGGTCGCCGACGAGGCCGTAATCTGCCACCTGGAAGATCGGGGCTTCTTCGTCCTTGTTGATGGCGACGATGACCTTCGAATCCTTCATGCCGGCAAGATGCTGGATCGCACCTGAAATGCCGACCGCGATATAGAGATCGGGGGCGACGACCTTACCGGTCTGACCCACCTGCCAGTCATTGGGCGCATAACCCGCATCGACGGCAGCGCGGGATGCGCCGACCGCCGCGCCGAGCTTGTCGGCAACCGGGAGGATCACTTCCTTGAACTTCTCGTTGGAGCCGAGCGCCCGGCCGCCCGAGATGATGATCTTCGCCGAGGTCAGTTCCGGACGGTCGCCGCCGGAAAGCTTGGCCTCGATGAACTTCGAAAGGCCCGGATCGGCAGCAGCCGAAACGCTCTCGACGGCAGCCGAACCACCGTCACCGGCGGCGGCAAAGGTCGCTGTGCGGACCGTGATGACCTTCTTGGCATCGGTCGCCTGCACGGTCTGGATGGCGTTGCCGGCATAGATCGGACGCTTGAACGTATCGGCGGAGACCACCTCGATGATGTCCGACACCTGCATGACATCAAGCAGCGCTGCGACGCGCGGCAGGATGTTCTTGCCGTTGGTGGTGGCGGCGGCAATGATCGTGTCATAGTTGCCGGCGAGCGAGACGATGAGGGCGGCACTGGCCTCGGCAAGGCGGTTGGCAAGATCGTCGCTGTCGGCGAGGAGAACCTTCTTGACACCCGCAAGCTTGGCAGCCTGCTCGGCGACGCCCTTGGCGCCCTTGCCGGCGACGAGCACATGCACGTCCGGCCCGATGGCGAGGGCCGCCGTCAGCGCCTTGGCGGTCTGGTCGGAAAGGGTCTCGTTATCGTGTTCGGCAAAAAGAAGAATAGCCATTTTAGTTCCTTTCCAAAATCTCAGAGAACGCCGGCTTCGTTCTTCAGCTTGCTGATGAGTTCGGCCACGTCCTTGACCTTGACGCCCGCCTTGCGCCCGCCCGGCTCTTCGGTCTTGATGACCTTGAGGCGCGGCTTGGTGTCGACGCCGTAGTCGGCGGCCGACTTCTCGTCGAGCGGCTTCTTCTTCGCCTTCATGATGTTCGGCAGCGACGCATAGCGCGGCTGGTTCAGGCGCAGGTCGGTGGTGACGATCGCCGGCAGTTTGATCTCGATGGTTTGCAGGCCGCCATCGACCTCGCGGGTGACCTTCGCCGTCTCGCCGCCGAGCTCGACCTTGGAGGCGAAGGTGCCCTGGCTCCAGCCGAGGAGGGCGGCAAGCATCTGGCCCGTCTGGTTGGCGTCGTCATCGATGGCCTGCTTGCCGAGGATGACGAGCTTGGGCTGTTCGGCATCGACGACGCCCTTCAGGATCTTGGCGACAGCCAGCGGTTCGACGATGTCATCGACCTTGACGAGGATGCCGCGATCGGCGCCCATGGCGAGCGCCGTGCGGATGGTCTCCTGCGACTGTGCCGGGCCGATCGACACGACAACCACTTCCTCGACCTTGCCGGCTTCCTTGAGACGCAGCGCTTCCTCGACGGCGATTTCGTCGAACGGGTTCATCGACATCTTGACGTTGGCAAGTTCAACGCCCGAGCCGTCGCCCTTCACCCTGATCTTCACGTTGTAATCGACAACCCGCTTTACCGGTACGAGGACTTTCATGGGGACTCCCTCTTCAAAAAAGAAAGCAGATTTAACTGCCTCAATATAGTACCCGCTTGCCGGATGCCGACATTGAGGTGAAAAAAACGACACATCAGGTGCCTGAATTGCGCCGGACCGTAATTATGAGGGGCGTAAAGGTCAATCGGTGTTGCGGGCGAATTTTAAGTTCAAACGATTGAATAAATCTCATGGGTCGGGCGCTAACGTCCCCACCGTATCGGTGGCAGATCTGAGCTTGCTTGCTCGGGCTCTTTCGCGGTTATGACAGCGCGCGGGGAGACGAGTGCGCGGTCGAAAAGTGGCACGCTGCGGCGCTTCATGAGGACGATGAGCAGCGCACCGGCGAGGATGCCGCCGACATGGGCAGGCCACGAGACCTGCTCTGCGCCGCCGAGCGCAAGCATGAGAAATTGCGTCGCAACCCAAAGTGCGAGCGGATAGATGGCGGGAATACGCAAGGGAATGCGGCCGAATGCCAGAACCCAGACGCGGACGCGCGGGTGCAGCAGCAGATAGGCGGCAACAATGCCGGCGATTGCACCCGACGCGCCAATGAGCGGCGCTTCCGAGGCGGGCAGGATGATGCCGTGAAGAAAGGCGCCGGCTGCGGCGCAGAGCAGGTAGAAGATCAGGAATTTGATGTGCCCAAGCGCATCCTCGACATTGTCGCCGAACACCCAGAGAAACAGCATGTTGCCGCCAAGGTGAAAGATATCGGCGTGCAGGAACGCGTAGGTAATATAGGTCGCATCCGGAGGAACGAAATCATAGTTCGCCGGAAGGTTCACAAGATGGTGGATGACGGCCGGGATATAGCCGAGGCCGACTGCGGCCGCCTGTGACGCATCGCCGGCAACGCTCATCAGCACAAATACCAGGATGTTGATGCCAATCAGGGTCAGCGTGACGTATTGGAGCTTGATATATTTAAGGCTGTTGGCGTCATGTAGTGGAATGAACATCGGCGCCTCTACCCCGGTTTGTGCTCAGCGATTATGCCCGGGGACCCATAACACGTCCTTCGCGCCATTGTCATTGACGACGCGGGCGGCGACGAAGAGGAAATCCGAAACACGGTTGATGTACTTGAGCGCGGCGGGCGTTACGACCTCGTCCGGCCTTTGGGAAAGTGCAACCATGTGCCGTTCGGCGCGCCGGGCGACTGTCCGTGCCAGGTGCAGGGCTGCCGACGCCGGCGAGCCTCCTGGAAGTACAAACGAGCGAAGCGGC
>NZ_JBBNAM010000211.1:0-39094 GCF_037994425.1 Phyllobacterium sp. | reverse complement strand
GGACCCACGACACGGGTGTTGGCGTGGCAATATCTTTAAGCGACTTCAACGCCAATTCCATTGCCGGATCGAGGCGCGTTTCCGCCATCATCGCCTCCGCTGCCGCCAGGCGGTCTGTGCGAGCAACCGGCGTAGCTGCGGCGCCGTCTCGACCGCAGACGACAGTGGCAGCATCGGCAAGCCGAGTTCCTGCTGCCAGGCCAAGAGTTCACGCCCTCTGCTTCGCGCAAAGTCGCCGATCGCCGTGCGCGCCTTTGATTGCTGGAACGCGAGTTCCGCCTGCATCGAACCGCCTCTGACAACCAGTTCACCCTTCATCGGCAATTCGAGCAGGAACGGATCGTAGACAAGAATCGCGATCACGTCGTTGCGCACGCTTAACCGCAAAAGGAGATCGCGCGTATCGGCTGAATGCCCGTCGAAGTCGGTGATGACGACTACAAGGTGGTCGTGATGGGCGACATTGGCGACTGTCTGCAACACCGTGTCCAATTGTTTCGTGTTGCGCTCGCCGGGCGTTTGCGCATTCAACGCACGGTTCATGGTGGCGATGCCATCTGCCAGGGCAATGACGGATTCGCGGCTGCGATGTGGCCGCAACTGGGTGACGCCGGTATCGTTGAAAACCAGCCCGCCGACACGGTCACCCGACCCAAGGATGCGCCATGCACACAGCATTGCGGCTTCAGCGGCCGTAACCGACTTCATCGCACGACGGCTGCCGAAGAACATGTTTCTGCGCTGGTCGACGACGATCAGGGCAGGACGCTCCTTCTCCTCGCCGTAGATACGTACGAAAGGCTTGTTCGTTCGGGCCGTTACGCGCCAGTCGATTGTCCGGATATCATCGCCTGGCAGATATTCGCGAAGTTCCTCAAAGGTAAGCCCGCGCCCACGCACCTTCGAACTGTGACGCCCCGTCAGCGGCTGCTGGACAGCATTGGTCTGGATGAATGTCAGGTCGCGTGCGGTCGATTCAAGTGCGACCAGCTGATCCATCGAGACATAGGCGCCTTCGGAAGAATCCTGGGGTGAGGGACGGTCGCGCACCATGGCACTCAAGCCACCGCCACGCGTTCGACGATCCTGTCGATAACCGCGTCAGGACCAATATTGGCTGCGTGCGCTTCGTAGGACAGTATCAGGCGGTGCCTGAACACGTCATGGACGATTGCCTTGACGTCGTCGGGCGTGACGTAGTCACGACTCTTGAGCCATGCATAGGCGCGCGAAACCTTGTCGAGACCGATCACTCCACGCGGGCTGACGCCAACCTGCAGCCATTTGGCGAGATCGGCGTCGATTTTGTCGGGGTATCGCGTGGCGAAGACAAGGGCCACCATGTAGTCCTCGACCGCCTTGGATACGGTAATACCGGAAACCTCCGAACGGGCATCGAATACCGCCTTGGGGTCGAGCTTGTCGTGTTCCTTTCTGGCTTTCGCCTTGGTCTCGGTTTCCTCGCTGCGGACAAGGCGCATGATGGCGGCCTCGGATTGCTTGTCGGTGTAACCAACTTCGACGTGCATGAGAAAGCGATCCAGTTGGGCCTCGGGAAGCGGATAGGTACCCTCCTGTTCGATGGGGTTTTGCGTCGCCATCACCATGAAAAGATCGGGCAGGGGATAGCTTTTTCCGCCGACCGTGACCTGGCGCTCTTCCATTGCTTCGAGAAGCGCCGACTGAACCTTGGCCGGAGCGCGATTCACTTCATCGGCAAGGATCAGGTTGGCGAAGATCGGACCCTGCTGGAACCTGAACTCGCCCTTGCCGCCCTCGCTAAAGTAGATTTCAGAGCCGGTTATGTCGGCGGGCAGAAGGTCAGGCGTGAACTGCACCCGCGACAACTCGGCGTCGAGGTTCTTGGCGAGGCTCTTGATGGCTCGCGTCTTGGCGAGTCCTGGCAGGCCCTCTACCAGCAGATGTCCATTGGCAATCAGGCCGAGCAAAAGACGCTCGACCATCGTGTCCTGACCAATAATGGACTCGCCGATACGCTTACCCAAAGCGAGAATATCATCGCGTGCACTCATCGTGGGCTCCCACCGAAAAACCAGGCATAATAAGCATTGTCAGGCGCATGGGCACTGACGAAGGCCGCATTGCGCTGCCAGTTGTCACGGTCGCCGCGATAGGCGCTCAAGCCGGCACTGTAGAACGTGTAGAGGACTTCGCGCTCTTCCTTCATTGATGCAATGAAGGACTCTCCGGCATTTTCCAACTGGGGTTCTCTGGCAAGGTCCATGAATTTCGGCAGGACCGTCGAAAAGGTATCGGGCCTTACCCAGGCTGCATACTCGATGCGCGGATCATCGTCAGTCACCGGAGGGGCATTGCCGGCATAAGCCTCGAGCCCTTCACGGTCCATCACGAATGTCGCCATCAATTCCGGAAGGGAGTTGATCCCGATTTCCTGCAGCGCCCGCCTTACGTCCGGTTGTTCGAAGCGTGCGCTCATCAGACCAACGTCGAGCTTCATCGGCTCCAGCGAGCCGACGAGAAGCATTTCATGCAGTTCGGTCGTCCATAGGGTCGCATGGGGAAAGACATTGATGAAACTGCGGACGAGCGAGCGCGTATCCTCATCGTTCTGTGTAGGAAGGGGCAGCCATTGGGCCACCATGCCGCCAGGGCGCAGCCGTGCCACAGCAAGCCGATAGAAATCGGTGGAATAGAGATTGGCGACGCCGGCAGCCGAAGGTGGTGGGGGTTCGAGGGTAATGAGGTCATAAGAGTCCTGGCTCGCGAGGAGTTCGCGCCTCCCATCACGCAGGCGAATGTCGAGGGCAGGCGACGAAGCGGCTTCCAAATTGCCGTTGAAGAGGGCGGCGGCGCGCTTTACTCCAGGCAGTAGTTCGGCGGCGACGCGTTGGTTAAGCCCGTCATAGGCGAGCAAGGCACCGGCCGTTATGCCGGTTCCAAGTCCCACCACCATCGCGGCCTGCGGCTGCTTCTGCATTGTTATGAGAGGCAGCAGTGCCTGCAGTCGCATGTAGCGCAGGGAAGGCAGCGAGTCTCCCGTGTTGGAGACGCCCTGAATATAGAGCCGGCGGAATGTGCGGTCCCGGCCCTGTTCGACTACAGCGACACTGGCGCCAAGCCCCTCTTCGTAGAATACGAGCTTGCCGTTATGTGCTCCCGGGAGAAGGCTGGCAAAACGATCGGAAGGAATGAGGAAGGCGACGGCCAGCGTCAGGACACAGATCGATGCGGCGCCGATGCGTTGCCAACCGACCGTGGCGACATTGCGAAACACTGCGATCAAGCCAATTGCTGCCGCGGCGACGGCAAGGATGCCGAATGACCCGACGAATCCGAAATTGGGAACAAGAACGAAGCCGGTCAGGATCGTCCCGACGATGCTGCCGAGCGTGTTCCAGCCGCTGACCAGCCCAACGCCGCTGCCGGCCCGGCCATCCTCGACGACCAATTTCAAGGCAAAGGGAAAGGCGGCGCCAAGCAGCAGCGTCGTCGGCAGGACGATGATGGCGGAGGCGACTGCGAAGCGCGCGGACATGGCGGCAAGCTGGTTTCCGGTCAGCTGGAGCAACCAATATTCGGCCATGGATTGCAGCATGATGATCCAGCTGCCCAGAAATGCGATGCCGCCCAACGCGATGAATCCCGCGCCGGCAATCAGAAGGCCGAAGGCGCTCCAGTGGTCGCGAACCCGGTCGACCCATCGAGCAGCAAAGGCAGAACCGGCCGCCAATCCGAAAAGATAGGTTGCAAGCACAATGGCAAAGGCAAACGCGCGCGTGCTCATGAATTGGACAATGGACTGGGTCCAGATAACTTCATATCCGAGCGCTACGCCGCCAGCTGCCGAATAGAGAACAAGGGCAAGGCGGACATCGCCGGAAAATGGCCTGGAATTCATATTCGCGGGTGCGTTGGATTGCGCTTGGTAGGACTTGCCGAGGCCAATGGCAAAGGCTGCGGCGACGAGGCTCAGCGCGGCCGCGGCATAGGCTGTGCCGGAAACGCCCAGGTTTGGAATGAGCAGGAACGCTGCGACGAGGGTTCCGGCGATGGCTCCGCCTGTGTTAGCCGCATAGAGACCGCCGCCCTTCAACCCGATATCGCTGGTGGAAGCGTTGATTGAGCGCACCAGCGCGGGGAGAGTACCGCCCATGAGGACCGCTGGTAGCCCGACGAGTGCGAATACGATGATCCAGGCGACAGGCGCCGCAGAATCTTCGATGATGGCAAACGGCGCTGCAAAATTAGCCAGTGCAAGTGTTACCGCCATGCCGCAAAGGGCAACGCCGGCCTCAAGCAGTGCATAGAAACGAAATGGATTTTCGCTGCGGTCGATGGCGCGACCGAGAAAAAGAGCGCCGAGCGCAAGCCCGGCCATGAACGCCGAAACGCCTGCTGTCACGGCGTAAACATCGACGCCGACGATCAGCGACAGCTGCCGAACCCAGACGACCTGGAAGACCAAAGCGGAAAACCCCGAGGCGAAAAGCAGAAGGGCCGGCAGGGCAAAGCGATTGGTGAGGGTAGAACCATCGAACATAGAAACATCGAAGTGTGAGGCGCGGGTACTTTTCTCGGGAAGTTGCGTATCAACGCTCATCTGATACGCTCCTGGGATGCATGATGCGGCTGGCGCACCTGGGTGCGCCAGCCGGATTGTTCATTGGATCGAGTCGGGAATCATTGTGATTTGTTCTGCTTGGCCAATTCCTCGTCGATCTGCTTGTGAACTGCCTGTTCAACCTGATCGACGCTGAAGCTCGCGGGCTTCTGGCTCGGCGGATACTTGATGAAGGTCTCGAGGAATTCCGATGCCTTCATCGTGGCAATGCCGTTCAAGTAGACGTTCTTGGTCAACCAGTCGTTATACTGATCCGAAGTGATGTCGGCCCGTTCGTAGGGGTCCATGCGAAGGTTGAAAATCTTCGGCAGGCGCAGGCAGGTGAAGGGCTCCTGCCAGATATTGAGATTGCCTGGCGCCCGTTGTTCGCAAAAGACGGCCTTCCAGTTATCCCAGCGCATTGCGACAAGCTTTCCATCATCATCAAAATAGAAGAACTCGTTGCGGGCGCCTTTCGGCTGCTCGCCTTGGAGGTACGGCAGCTGATTGAAACCGTCGAGATGCACCTTAAAGGTCTTCCCGCTGATTTCGGTGCCTTTCAGAAGGCGTTCCTTGATGTCCTTGTCCCCTGCCGCTGCGAGAAGCGTTGGAAACCAATCCAGGCCGGAAAACATCTCATTGCTGATACTGCCGGGCTTGATCTTGCCCGGCCAGCGGATCATCGCAGGGACGCGGAAAGCACCTTCCCAGTTGGAGTCTTTTTCGCTGCGGAAGGGCGTCATTGCGGCGTCCGGCCAGGAGAACATGTTCGGGCCGTTGTCGGTGGTGTAAATGACGATCGTGTTGTCCGCGATGCCTTCGTCGTCGAGCGCCTTCAGAAGCTTGCCGACATCCTGGTCATGCTCCCACATGCCATCGGCATATTCGTTGCCAGGCATGCCGCTTTTGCCGCGATATTCTTCACGCACGTGGGTGAAGACGTGCATGCGGGTCGTGTTCATCCAGACAAAGAAGGGCTTGTCGCCCTTGCCGTGTTTCTTGATGTAGTCTATCGCGGCGCCGGTTGTCTCGTCGTCGATCGTTTCCATCCGCTTGGCCGTCAGCGGACCGGAATCTTCGATCTTCCCATCCGCGGTCGCCTTCAAAACGCCGCGCGGCGAGAAATTCTTGACATATGGATCGTTGGGATCCTGAGGCCAATAAGGCCTTTCAGGTTCCTCCTCGGCGTTCAGGTGGTATAGATTGCCGAAGAACTCGTCGAACCCATGCTTGACCGGGAGATATTCGTCCTTGTCGCCAAGATGGTTCTTGCCAAACTGCGCAGTATTGTAGCCAAGCGGCTTCAACGCCTGTGCAATCGTGATATCGCGGTCTTGAAGACCGACCGGTGCGCCCGGAGCGCCGACTTTTGAAAGGCCTGTACGTAATGGAGTCTGGCCGGTGATGAATGAGGAGCGTCCTGCGGTACAGCTGTTCTCGGCATAATAATCCGTGAACATCATGCCTTCCTTGGCGATGCGGTCAATATTCGGCGTCTGGTAGCCGACAAGTCCGTGCGTGTAGGCGCTGACATTTGTCTGGCCGATATCGTCACCGAAAATGACGAGAATGTTGGGTTTTGCTGCGTCTTGCGCTTGTGCAGGCTGGATGCCCGACCATTGCGAAAAAGCTACGCCGGTCATGATCGCGGCGCCGGCGAGCAGGGAGGTCCTCGCCTTCGCGCCGTTCGGTATGCAGGCTCGCCAAAGCTTGCCGAATTCAGTCTTCCATTCAACTGACATTATAGTCCTCCTGGGGAAGGGCGGGCAATTTGGTGCTGAAACATTGCACTCTCCTATTGTGGTCGCAATCACGACTCGAAGCCTTGCGACTGTCATGCTTCATTTGTCCTGAGTAATGCTCTGGACGCTGTATGCTTTCGGGCTTTGCCTTTCGAAGGAAGTACGTAACAGTAACGGAATCCCGATTTCGCCGGCCCTGCGGTGCGCAACATCTGAACTCCCAAAGCGCATCCTGTAACAGTTAAGTACTTTGTCTCCCGAGCCGATGCGCACAGGATGACCGCACGCTAAACCCGCAGGAGACCTGAATGAAGGCGACGACCGCAAAGACCCTATGTGCAATCGTTTTCGCTGCTGGCTCGCTGATGTGGGAACATGAGGCGAACGCCGATGATGTACGCCTTTCAGGCTTTCCGTCGCTGATCCTGTCAGGCGGAACTGCAAAATCGACATCCTATGAAATACCGACCCCGTTCGACAATCTCGTCAAGGCCGACACGCTCAATGTTTCGTTCGGAAAGACGACGCTCGATGCGATCCAGAAGGAGTTTGGCGGAGAGATCAGGACGCGCGGTTCGGGGGCCGACGGTGTGAGTTGGTTATGCTACCAGGTCGCGCTCGACGGACATGCCTCAAACCTCTGGTTCATCTCCAACGGCGAAGCTGGCGGCTCGAAACGCCTCTTGACGATGGTATCGGCCGAGGAAAGCGAGACAGCACGTTCCGGCTGCTCGCAAGGCCCGGAGACACTGACGGCGTGGATGCTTCCCGTTCCTGGACTGAAGGATGACGAACAGGATCTGCAAAAAATCTTCGGTATGAGCATTCATGACGGGATAATCCGCTATTCGAATGAACGCGGCCCGGACAGCAATGGGGTCACGACTTTGCAGGCCCTTGTCTACCGTCTCAACGAGGGCAAGATCGATGGCATGTCCTTCAGTCAGGTGACGGAAAAGTGATTGCGGCTCTTGGACCGGTTTAAGGTGAGCCAGCCCCATCCAGATGCCTGTTCGTAACTGTAACGTTTAGGGCCTGCTACACGAACCGCGTTGGCAGCGTCGTTTGCGGTCTTTTCTTAGCCACCTTGCACAAAAATACTTCAGTTTTCGCAAACAGCATTCGCCGCACCTGAGGGACGTTTACTGTTACGTACTGCCATAACGCCACGCATCACATTATAATCCACAACCGAGAGGGGCACAGGGGGTGCAATTGCGGATTGCTGACCCGAACTTGGGCTTTGACCGATCAACGAGCAGCGGATTCAATTGAAGCGATGTCGACCGCGTCTGCGCAAAGGGGACTGTGGAAGTTGATGCTCAGACTGCCTGCCATGCGTGGCCAGTTGCAGGTCCTCAGTGCGCGGAACACGACCTTGCAGAGCTTGTGCGATGCCTTCGACGAGGCCAGTTCGACGCTGGATCGGCTGCGCCGCAACGGTTCGAAAGATCTCAAGCTGATTGCTGAATATGAGGTACTTTGCGCCGACATCGAGAGTGAAGTGATCGACCTTTGCATCGCCACGCGCGGCAAAAGCTACTGACCGTGCAAACAGCAAACACACCCCCAATAACAATGCTGATTGGCTCAACTCAGTCTTGCATCAGGACAATTCCATCGCAACCTGGGGGATTTCCCGTATAGCGTTGCATGTCGTTCCGTTCAATTCTACTATCCAGTCAGCATTGTGGGGCGCAATTATGGAAGTTGACTTCAACGTCGACATGCCGGACTCGAAAAGGGTATCCGAAGAAGAGGCGCGTGCTGAACTTGAGCGGCTCTTGTCCGATTCGCAATTCCACTCCACTGAACGTAACCGAAATTTCCTGAGGTTCGTCGCGCAGGAGATGTTCGAGGGCCGCGCAGCATCGGTCAAGGCTTATACGATCGCCGTCGATGTATTTGGTCGACCCTCCAGTTTCGACCCGACAACCGATCCGATTGTTCGGATCGAGGCGACGCGGCTCCGGGCATCGTTGGCGCAATATTACGAGAGCCGGGCCGAAGAGGGCAGTGTTCGTATCGAATTGCCGCGCGGTCGCTATATCCCGGTATTCACGAAAGCGCCTCCCCAAACAGACATGGTCGAAGATTGCGATGAGGGTGAAGAGCCCCTTATCGAAACGCCCCCGCAACGCGCGCAGAATTTCGTGACGATGCCGCGGCTCGCCGTTACGGCGGGTATAGTCTGCCTTGCGGCGATTTCCTCCTGGGCGGTGTCTGCGAGCCGTCCTGTTTTATCGGATAAACCCCTCGTTGCTGTCGAGATGAAACTGGCAGGTGACGGGACCGATGCAGAAGCCGGCCTTATCCGCGATTATTTGATGACGGCTCTCTCGCAATTCCAGACATTAAAGCTAGCAGCGGCTGAAGTGCCTTCTCCGGTACAAGCGAAGCTGCCTGCGCTGGGCTGGTTCCAGACCGCCCATCGTGCCGCAGATGCCTACCACGTCATCCTGAAATACCACCTCGATGGAAGTGGTCGCGCGGTATGGTGGCAGGTGATCGATCCAGTCAGCGGAGAGTCGCTGCGCTCGGGCGTCGAACGCGCCATCCCAGACAATCGTCCCGAGATTGACGTGCGCCGCGAGCTTGTGACCGATCTCGCCACGCGCTTTGCTGGCTCGCAAGGCGTGATCAACAATATTGAGCTTACGCGCGAACTGGCCGCGCCCAGCCTCGGCAATGGCTGCATCCTTCGATCGGCGGTGGCAGTCGATCGGCGTGATGCGAATGAAATGGCCGACGTGCGCGACTGTCTTGCCGCCACCCTGCAGGCGACGCCCAACAGTGCCGATGCCAATGCCGCCATGGCGATCATGATGATGGAGACTTCGGCGCCCGAGATCGTTAGCGGCGCGGCATCGCAAGCACTGGCGCTGGCAAACAAGGCGGTTGCATTGGCCCCGATGTCTGATCGCGCCGCCTATGCACAGATGCTGGCGCTATATCACAATGGACAGACCGAGGCGGCCTTCGTTGCGGGTTATCGTGCCATGGCGCTCAATCCCAATAACAGCGTGATTCCAGCCAAGCTTGGCGCGATGTTCTTTGCCAATGGAAATTGGGCGGAGGGTGCCAACCTCGCCTCCAAGGCGGAACTGCTCGACGGTACGCAGGACGACGCCGATCTGATCCTGGCACTCGACGCTTACCGGAAGGGCGATTTCGCGACAGCAGTGCTCAAGGTTCAGCAGATGGGCCATTCGGGCAACTATGTCGCCGATGTGCTTGAGCTGGCGGCGTTTGGGCAGTTGGGCAACGCATCCGGCGTCAGGGAAAGCATGGATCGATTGAGCGTCCACCGCGATCGCTTCTGGACGACATTCCGCAACGACATGATCGCTCGCCGCTACGCACCTGCAATGATCGATGGGCTCAGCGACGGACTTGTCAAGGCGGGCCTACCACTACCTCAACCCTATGCTGCAACCAATTAACAGTTACGTACTTGTTGTCTTCCTGATGCAGGGAGATTCTAGCGTGAGTTTTGTCGCCACTCATCCAGCAAAAGAGATGATCATCCCGACATAAACGAGACAGCTTCATCGGGCGGGGAGGCCCACAAAAATGCATAAGAGGTGGTTCGCCAGTGCTCTCAGCTTGCGCTAGCATTGCTCTGCTTGCCAATAGGCGTCGCTCATGCGGCGAGCAAATCCTTCGCTAAACCCCATGTGAATGACCTTGATGGGATGGAGCAGCGACGGCTGGTACGCGTCCTTGTCCCCTATAGCAAGACGATCTATTTCCTCGACAAGGGGCGGCAGTTCGGCACCGCTGTCGACTTCGGCCAGGCGCTTGAAACAGCACTTAATACCGGCAAGAAGCGCGAAGTCGACCGTATTCGCGTCGCCTTCATCCCGACCGGGCGCGACCGGCTGATCCCGGCATTGAATGAGGGGCTCGGCGACATCGTCATGGCCAATCTGACGATCACGCCGAGCCGCCTCGAGCAGGTGGATTTCACGATCCCGATCTATGACAAGGCGAGCGAGGTGCTCGTGACCGGACCCGAGTCAGAAACGGTGCTCAACCTTGACGATCTTTCAGGCAAGGAACTCGCGGTGCGAGAGTCAAGCAGCTACTACGAGCATTTGCTGAAGGTGAACGAGGAGCTGCAATCGCGCGGCAAGGACGCGATCAAGCTGCGGATCATGGATGAAAATCTTGAGGACGAAGACATCCTCGAAATGGTCAATGCGGGACTTCTCCAATATACGGTCGTAGATAAGTACAAGGCGAACATCTGGTCGACGATTTTCACCGACATCAAAGTGCACGACGATATAGCGGTCGCCAAGGATGGCGAGGTCGCCTGGGCGATCCGCAAGAACAGCCCGCAGCTCAAGAAGGAACTCGACACTTTCGTCGCCGCGCACCGGGTTGGTACCGCCTTCGGCAATATGTTGCGCAACAAATTTTTCAAGAGCGACAAGATCCTGCAGCGCGCCTATTCGGGCGACGACGTGGAAAGGTTCAAACAACTCATTGAAATATTCCGCAAGCATGGCAAAGCCTATTCCTTCGACTACCTCATGCTGATGGCGCAGGGTTATCAGGAATCAAAACTTGATCAGGCGAAACGCAGTCCAAGGGGCGCTGTCGGAATCATGCAGCTATTGCCGGCAACGGCACGCGACAAATCGGTCGGCATCACCGGTATCGACAAGGATCGCGATCGCAATGTCGAGGCCGGATCGAAATATTTGCGCTACCTGATCGACAACTACTTGGACGAACCAGAAATAAAGGAACGGGATCGCCAGCTGATGGCATTCGCCGCCTACAACGCAGGCCCTGGGAATCTCAACAAGTTCCGCAACAGGGCGAAGCAGATGGGGCTCGATCCAAACATCTGGTTCGGCAACGTGGAAAATTCGGCGGCTGATATCGTTGGCCGTGAAACGGTGCAGTACGTCAGCAATATCTTCGAATATTACGTCGCCTATTCGATGCTGGTGGAGCGCTTGGGCGAACACGCCGATGCGGTGAATGCGGGCGTAAAAGGCGGCTAGCTCACAGCAGCAATAGCCGCTTCAGAACCGGGGTCAATTCCTTGATCGGCAGTTGCGTCAGCGCGATCGCCACGAACGGCAGCAGGGCCGCGGCCGAGACCGGTACCAGGGTGGTGCGGGTGACCAGCATGGGCGAAAGCTTCTTGGCGGCGTCATAGAACTTCGCGGGGTCGCCGAGTTCGTCGTCGTTCGCCGTCTTGCCTTCATCGGCCACGAGGTTTTTGCCGAACGTCTTGCGTTCGACCTGCCGCTGAAAACTCGTTCCTCGATCGCTTGCCGCGCGCAACGCTCGCTTCTTGAAGTCGGCGAGCAGGCGCATGAATCCGGCGAGCGGGATGCCGAAATAGGCAAAGACGAGCGCCAGCCAAAGTCCCATGACCTGTGCGATCGCAGTGACCGTGAAGCTGCCATGGAGGACTTCGTGCGCCACGGAAGCAGCGATCACGCAACTGACCGCCACCGTGAAAAGGACGTAGGCGTTGGGATACTGCCCGACAAAACCAAGTCCGGCATGCCCGTCCGGGTGCGTGGCAACCAGACGCGTTTCAAGTTTCGAGAAGTCGGCGAGCAGCATCGACCAGATGATATGACGCCAGAATGCGCGCACGGCGAGAAACCAGAACAGCGTATTGCTGACGACAATGGTCCACCAGGCGGCGAGGCTTGCCGTTTGGCCGCCTGGCCCATCTGTTGCGGCCCATGCCGCGAGCGGCTGTCCCTTCATGTTGTAATAAAGAAAGATCGAGGATGCGATCGCCAGTAACAAACTGACGAGATCGCCGAGCGCTGCGTTTCTCCGGCGCAGCGCTTTTACCACGGCGGAATTGGCCACTGCCCGTGATGTTTCTGGTAGGAGGGGGCCGGAAAAAAAGTTTCGCACGCCCTCGCGCAGATGGTTCTCGATTTGTGTTTCCGCGAGCACGAGCAAGCCAACAGCGAGGCAAAACCGTGCCCAGGGTCCCGGATCGAGCAGGAACGGACGTTCCGTAGCGGAGCCGAACGCAGTGCCGGCGACAATGCACAAAAGCAGCGGCACGCCCCAGGCGAACGCAACGAATACAGCGGCACGAAGCGCTGGCTTCAGGTTCGTGCGGTGCACCAGTTTTGCCTGCAATTGCAGATTGTAGAACGGACCGCCACGCGCAATGAGAAATGGCCGTCCGTCCTCAGCTTCGCTCGTCATTGGAACACCCTAGTAACTCAGCTCCTTCGATGGAGTGGGGCTTCCCAAGGTCGAACCGAGTTCATCGCTCTTCTTGGGCCTGCGCATCGGCTCTTCCATGACTGTGAGCGGTGCTGCAACGGTTTTCGCTGCAATATTGCCGACAGTGCTGACCGAGCCGGCAACAACTGCCGTAATGCCCTGGCCAAGCGACACGTTCGAATCCGTCAGGGTCTGCCCGGTTACAAGCCTCTGTCCGATGAGTTGCACGACTTGCGGGCTTTCGGCGAACTTGCCGTGGTTGAGGCTGTCGCCGGCTTTTACCTTGGTCAGGTCGATAACGGTGATGCCCGCTTGCTCAAGCTTGGAGCGATAGGGCTCCTCCGCGGGGTTGATGGCACCGAGGCGCTGCACATCGCCGGAAATGAAGCGTGAAGCGGCAAGGGCGCGATCGTCCTGCGAAACGAAAATCGTGAACTTCGGACGGTGCTCGCCCATCTCGGTCCACTGCCTAGCAAAGACGTCGACGTCGATATCCGGAGAGGCGAGGATCACATTGTCGATCTTCGGCGCGACTTTTCCGTCACGGATTGCCATCTGGCGCAGGGACTCCATGGCAAGCCAGGTGCCCATCGAATGGGCCATGACCGTAATGTCCTTGACCTGCGGATCATTGGCTAGCGTTCTCAATGTCTGCTCGAAAGCGACGCGCGAGTAGTTGGTGCTTTCCTTGTCGTAGTTATAGTCGAAGACGCTGGCGCGCGACGGCCAGGTAAAGAGGATCGGCGTGACCTGCGCGCCGGAGTCGTGCACGATCTGGGCAAAGCGGAAGACGGAATCCTCGTAGCGGTTGTTGAAGCCATGCACGAAAACGAGCGCGTGCCCGCCTACAACGTGTTCGCGAAACCAAGCCCGTCCTTCCGCGACGGAGTTCAGCTCCTTCACATGCGTTACCGCAAAGTCCGTCTTCGGATTCGGCGGCAGCTTCTTTGGCCATTGTACAGTGCCCGGCTTGCGAATTTTATCGGAAGGAATCGAGACCGTAATATCGGTGAGGTAGGGCTTCGGGCTCCGTTCACCGGTAAAGAGCGTTGCAGGGTCATCCGAAGGCACTCGGCTCGTCACGACCAACATATCGACTGAGGAACCCCCGGTCGCGCCTGTCGTCAAAACCGGCGCCATCACGCCCTTGGGGTGTCCGGCGCATCCGGCAAGCGTCAATCCAGCGACGAGGACGGCTGCGGAGAATGCACGGGTGGACCGGGGCAAGTGTGCTTTCGAATACTGACGAACCATGGTTACGCTTTCAAACAGGCGGATTGCTCCGGACTTGGACAATACGATGTGCGCCGAAGGACGCGATTCTTCGCGCGCTGGCATGAGCTAGTAGTGGATGAAAATGTCAGCTTGTTAAAGCTCATGCGAAGGCCCACTCAGTCATGCTTCGATCAGCCGATTGCGAATGGCGTAGCGCACGAGCGATGCCGTAGATTTTGCGTCGAGCTTACGCATCGATGCCGCACGATGGCTCTCCACCGTTTTTTCGCTAAGACCGAGGATCGCAGCCGTTTCCTTGTTGCTGTGTCCTTCGGCAATCAGCTTCACAACTGCGGTCTCGCGTGACGTCAGGATGCTCGGAGAGGCGTCCGATTTCGCGAGATAGGAAGAGACCAGGATATCGGAGACGGTCTTGGTGAAGAACGGCTGGTGATGCTCAAGGGCCTCGACGGCCTGAATGAGATAAAGGGTTGCATCCGATTTCAAAAGATAACCGCGCACGCCCGCTTCCAGAATACTGCGCAGCAAGGCTTCGTTGTCGTGCTGGGTAAAGACGAGGACTTCGGTTCTGGGGCTGTGAAGCCTTATCTGCCTTGCTGCCTCCACACCGTTGATGAAGGGCAGGGCGTAGTCGAGGATGGCGATTTCCGGCTCCGCAAGGCGCGCCTGTTCAACTGCGCCGCGGCCATCAGCGGCTTCGGCGACAACCTCCCAGCGATCGCGCTTCGAAAGAATCGCCCGGACGCCCTGTCTGACGATCTCGTGGTCGTCTGCGATCAGAATTCGTGTCATGACAATCCCCGTCTTTATCTGCCACGCTCCTCGCGCCGGCGGCATTTACACCTACACTGGAAACGCCGATGCGGCAAAAATTAACTGTTACGTACTTCCGGTAACGGATGCGATGTTGGCTAATGCCTGCAACAGAAACAGCGGGAGCGCTGCACATGAGGGAACGAACATTGGGAAGCCATTTGCAATCTGTGGATGAGCTCAGTCTAAAGGGGCCAATCCGGCATATGAGGATGGCAACGTTGGGGCGGACAGCGGCGCTGGCATTGCTTCTCACAGTGGCGCAATCCGGTATCGCGGTGGCGGCCGATCTGGTAGTCGCCATGCCCAACTGGCCGTCGGGTCAGGTAACGGCGAACATTATCAAGAGTGCGCTGAAGAAGGAATTGAGCCTTGATGTCGAGGTTCGAGAGATGGGCACGATGACAGCGTTCGCCGGTCTCGCGTCGGGCGAGGTCGACGTACATCCCGAGGTCTGGCTTCCAAACCTTGATTCCCTCGTCACCAAATATGCGGATAAGGTTCAGCTCGCCGACATCGGTGTCTCTGCGTGGCAGGGAATCTGCACGACCAAACAAACCGTCGAAAAGACCGGCATTCACGCCGTATCCGATCTTAAGGATGCAAAAAAGACTGCTGCGCTCGACACGGATGGCGACGGCAAGGGTGAAATGTGGGTCGGCGCCGAAACCTGGTCGTCGACTGTCATCGAACAAATCCGTGCGAAGAGCTACGGATACGACAAGGACCTGCAACTCCTGCAAATGCCCGAAGACATGGGTATGGCAGCGGTAGACGCGGCCGAGGCTTCGGACAAGCCCGTGGTCTTTGCTTGCTACAGTCCGCACGTCGTCTTCAAACTGCATGATATCGTCAAGCTCGACGAGCCGGCCTACGATCCAGCCAAGTGGCACGTCATCCTGCCGGCCGACGATCCCGACTGGCTGGCCAAGTCGAATGCGCCCGTCGCATGGGACAAGGCACATTTTCACGTCGCCTACGCAAAGGCGCTGGCGACCCGCAAGCCCGAGGTAACCAAGTTCCTCGAGAGTATTGATTTCACGCCGGAGGAAATCATCGACATGAGCTATGCGGTGGAAGTCGACCGGCAGACTCCGGAAGACTACGCCGAGGCCTGGGTGGACAAGAACCCGGACCGTGTTGCGAAATGGATAAAGGGGAGAGGGCAATGAAGGTGGAGCCGCGTTATCCTTTGAGGACGAAGCTTGTCGCCGGACTGGCGGTGGCAGGCCTGCTTCTGGCCTCTCCGTTTGGCCTTGGTTTCGCCCAAGTACCCAAAACCCAGATCTACGACGTGAAGACGCGTACCTGGATTCCCTATGACAGCAGCAAGGCGCGCAGATACTACGCCGCCAATGGTCAGGTACCGGAAGCGTTCCGTCGCCAGATGGTTACATTCCGCACAGCCGAAAAGCCCGGAACGATCATCATCGATGGCAACCAGCACTTCCTCTATCTGGTGAAGGGCGGTGGGCAGGCCATTCGATACGGCATCGGCGTCGGCCGTGATGGTTTCGGTTGGGCCGGCATCGTTCGGGTCGGGCGGATAGCCGAATGGCCTACCTGGACGCCGCCAGCAGAGATGGTGGCGCGCGATCCGAATGCTGTCAAATTTGCCGGCGGAATGCCCGGCGGTCCTGACAATCCACTCGGTGCCCGTGCGCTCTATCTCTACGAGGGCGACCAGGACACGATCTACCGCATTCATGGCACGCCCGAACCGTGGTCGATTGGCCTCAACGTTTCGTCGGGCTGCATAAGAATGAACAATGACGACATCGTCGATCTCGCGTCACAGATACAGGTCGGCGCCAAGGTGATCGTGCTCATGCAGGGCGCGTCACTTTACAAGGGTGTTTAGGTAACTGGAGCAGGGGGACAAGATGCTTTGGAAATCAGATCGGGGACATACGCTAACTATTGCCTGGATGGTACTGGCGGGAAGCGCATTCGCGCTCGGGGGGTGCGTATCGAATACCAATACCCCCGCGCCGGAAAACATGGCGAGAAACACCGCACAGACAGCGCCGGCGGACCTGCAGATCGCCTGCGCAAACGCCGCGACGCAAAAGTTCGGAGCCGATCATGCTTCGGTACTTCCCGTCAGTTCCAGTGTACTCGACGGTGGAAAATACCAGATCATACTTGATGCCAAGGGACAGCGTTCAACCTGCCTGATCGATCAGACAGGGCAGGTACTGTCGCTCGAAAAAATGTGAGAAGTTTCAATTAACTCATAAGCAAACAATGGAATTGCGTCTCGCGATAGCGAGCTATCCAAGGAGAATTCGGAATGCCGTTGAACCGTAAGATGATCGCGCTCGTCTCATCAGTTGCGCTGATTCTATTTTCCGGACCAGACTCGCACTATGCATTCGCGCAGATCGCTGCAACACCAGCACCTGCGCCGGGGCCCGCCGCGGCACCGGCGGCGCCGACTGCCCAAGCACCGGCGCCGATGACGGCGGACGAACTGCAGATACTTGTGGCGAGGATCGCCCTCTATCCCGACGATCTCATTGCCTTGGTCCTGTCAGCAAGTCTTAACCCGCTTCAAATCGTCCAGGCCGAACGTTTCATTGAACAGAACAAACCGAATGCAAAGCCGGATCCATCGTGGGATGGCAGCGTCGTATCACTCCTCAACTACCCTACCGTATTGAAGATGATGAGCGACGATCTGGATTGGACGCAGCAACTTGAAACCGCCGTCGTGAATCAACAAAAGGATGTCCTCGTAGCCATCCAGGACTTGCGTGACAAGGCGGTCGCCAACGGCACAATCAAGTCCAATGACAAGGTTGTGGTGGAGACGAAGGACGACAATGTCATCATCCGTCCGGCCAAGAAGGAAGTAACCTACGTTCCGACCTACGATCCTGTCATCCTGACCAGTCCCACCTACGTGGCAGCGGCGCCGATCGTCTATGGGGATCCCTATCCCTCGTACTACTATCCCTACGCCCCGTATTGAGCCGGGTTTGTGACGGGCGTGGCTTTCGGCGCAGCGATCGATTGGGACAATTGGCATTCCTGGGGCGGCGACGATGTCAATATCAATGTCAACAACTTCAACCGCAACGATTTCCATTTTGACAAGAACAACATCAACAATCTCAATTTCGACAGCAACAAGTTCAATTTCGATCGCGACTCGATCACCAACAACATTCGTCAGAACAATACGAACCGCCTCGACTTGAGAAACAATGATCGCGTCCAGAATCTTGGTAGTGGCGGTCTTGCTGGCGCGGGTTCGAGGCTGCAAAGTGCCGATGTGCGACGCGACGTCCAGAACCAACTGAAGCAGGGCGACGGCAATCTCGCGGGCAAATTTCAGGGTCAGGCCGGTGGTGGCAATCTTGCCGGCAATCTCAAGGGCCAGGCAGGCAACGGCAATCTCTCCGGCAAGCTGCAGAACCAGGCCGGCAATCGCAACATCGGACAGAACAAAGGCAATGCGCGCCCCAACCAGAACCTGCAGAGACCTGTGGGCCGCGTCGACAATCGCCCAAGGCAGCCGAGTGCTATTGGCGATTACGGGCCGGGACGCGACGCTCACTTCGCCTCGCAGCGCGGTAACCTCAGCCTGGGTGGCGGTGGCGGCCAGGGCTACCAGGGCGGTGGTGGGGGCCAGCGTTTCCAAGGTGGTAACGGCGGCGGTTTCCCACGGAGGTGGCGGCGGGTTCCACGGCGGTGGTGGTCACTTCCATCGCTGATCGGCCTCGACACCAGTTGCGCGTTCCTAAGGATTACAATATGTACCGGACAACTTTGAAAATACTTCTCGCCTCCGCCTTCATTTCCCTGGCTGCGCCTTTCGCGTCATTTGCGACGGAGCCTTCATTGCAGCGCTTCGTTGGCGCCGAGCCGCAAACATTCAAGGAGCCGAGTGAGGCGCTTGACGCGTTGAAAAGCGATCTTGGGGGCAAGGATATCGATGCTTTGGCAAAGGTTCTCGGCCTTAACGCGGAAGCGGCAAAAAAATCGGATGATTTCGATGACCGGCTCAGCGATCTTCAGCGGGCATCCAAGGAACGCGCCGTTCTCAAGGACCGCGAGGATGGTTCGAAAACCATCATCCTCGGCAATCTCGACTGGCCATTCCCGTTTCCTCTGGTGAAGCACGATGCGGGTTGGCAGTTCGACACGCTCGCCGGCCTTGAAGAAATTCTCGCCCGCCGAATCGGCGAAAATGAACTCGAAGCGATCAAGACCTTGCGGAATTATTTGGCCGCCCAGGCATTGTACGCGCGGGTGGATCACGACGGAGACGGGGTCCTCGAGTTTGCCCAGAAGCTGATAAGCGAGAAAAACAAGCAGGATGGGCTTTATTGGCCATCCGCCGGCGGAGAAGAAAGCCCGGCGGGCAGCTTTGGAGAGGAGAGCAAGATCGAAGGCGCAGCGGCCTCAGATCATGGCTATTTCGGGTATCGGTACCGCATTCTCAAGTCACAGGGCAGCAACATAGCCGGCGGCAAGTATGATTTCGTCATCAATGGCACCATGATCGCGGGTTACGCATTGATCGCGTGGCCAGCCGTCTATGACGAAACCGGCGTCAAGACATTTGTTGTGAGCCATCATGGCACGATCTACGAAAAAGACCTTGGTCCGGCTACCGAGAAGCGCGCAAAGGAGATAAGGTCATTCAATCCTGACAAGACGTGGGAACCTGTAGAGGATTGAGCGCCTTGTCCAGAATTCGGGGGACTCACATGAAAAAGACCATTGCACTTGCGTCCGTCCTGGCAGCCGGCTTCCTCTCCGCAAGCCCGGTACGCGCTGCTGACATATACTCGGCCATGGCGCCTGAAGTGAATCAGACCGAGAGGGAGGGCTGGACCTTCGCGGTCAGCCCCTACTTCTGGGCCGCCGGAATGTCTGGAGATACAGGGGTCTTTGGCCTGCCGACAGTACACACCGATATGAGTTTCAGTGATATCTGGGATGAGCTCGATTTTGCTGCCATGGCGATCGCCGAAGCGCGTTACGACCGCTACAGCATCTTTACCGACATGATGTACAGCAAGATCTCCGATGCTTCGGCCACCCCGCGAGGAATATTTGCGGAAAGCGTCGGCGTTTCTTCCGAGACATTCGCCGGTTTGCTGGGCGGTGGCTATGCTGTGCTGCAAGACGACAAGGGGACCCTCGACCTCGTAGCCGGCGCGCGCCTGTGGTACGCCAAGACCGAGATCTCCTTCAATGGCGGAATTCTCAACGGCATCGACCGCAGTGACAGCGCGACCTGGGTCGACGGGCTTGCTGGCGTGCGGGGGAAGTATTCGATTACCAACAGTATTTATCTGACGGGGTGGGGCCTCGTTGGGGCTGGTCAGGCCGACCTTGATTGGGATGTCGCTGGTGGGGTCGGCTACAGCTTCAACGACAAGATATCAGCGGTTGCCGGCTATCGTGCACTCGGTGTTGACTACAGCAATGATGGCTTTGTGTTCGACGTCGTCCAGCAAGGCCCTATCCTTGGCGTCGTCATGCATTTTTAAAAAGACAAGGCTCGCCACACGATTAGCGGCGAGCCTTCTTGCTCCTACATGTCGCACTTCTCGTAGGTGACATACATATTGTCGCCGAACGGATCGAAACGCTGGAACGTCTTGGCGTCGACGATCTTGAAGGTGACCGTCTGGTCGTTTTCGATCATGGAGTCGACGCAGATCAGATTGGCAGACAGCCGGTCCTTCAACTTGTGAACGCTCTTCGTGGTGCAGGTGGCGTTCGGTCCAGCTATCTTGGTCCCCGTAATCAGCAATCCCGTGGACGTTGACGCTGTCCGGTCCTTGAATGCGATTGTATTGCCCTGCTTCGCGAATGTATCTTCGCACTTGGTGCCGCTCATGGTCCAGGCGCCTTGCAATTCCTTGATCGTTGCGGCCATCACGCCCGTTGCCATGCAAAGGCTGATCACACTGCTCAAGAGCGCGACCTTGCTGAATCTACCCGTCATCGAGTTAACTCCGATTTGTTCAATAGTGGCACGATAGGGATTTGCATCCATGCCGGAATTGGCGCTGCCAATCGACATACGGCTACGAAACGCCAATTGTGTCAACGGCTTCGCGCCAATTTAGCGCAAGCAATAGTTGACCGCAAAGGATGTGTGCAGGGGATGGTGGTTAGACGGGACGTCTTAAAGTCGCAGGCGGCGTATACCGCCTACGACTTTTTTGTTCGCACTACCTGGATGCAATGAAATTGCGAAGGTCCTGCAATTCGTCGCAGCCGGCAGGACAGAGCCGTGTCAGCGATGCAAGTTGCTCTTGCGCTTTGTCGATCTTGCCAGTCTCGACATAAAGCTCACCCAGATATTCGTGTGCGCCCTTGTGATCCGGCTCAAGTTGGAGTGCCTTGTCATAGTAGGTAAGGGCGGTCTCAAAGTCGCCGGTCTTGCGCAAGGTGAAGCCGAGCAGGTTATAGACGTCCGCCTGCTGGAAGGTCTCCGCCAGCCCCCGAAGCTCTGCCAATGCGCCGGCATAGTCCTTCGCGTCGATCTTTGAACGAACGGAGGTAAGGTCGGGTGAGTCGGAGGGCTCGATATTGTCCACGGCATAGGCCGGGACCACTAGATTGATCGGTATGGCAGCTGTGGCTGCGGCGAGGCTGAGTAAGCCGACAAGTGCGTTCTTGATCATAATTTTCAAACTCCTTGTTTGGTCAGGCCTGAACGGTCGAGGTAAAGGCGTAGGCGTTGCCATCTTTTACGAAGGTTCCCGATCCCGGGAACGGAAAGTGCGAGCCGCAGATTTTGATGTTGTCGGCGATCACGCGATCGATCAGCTTGTGCCGTGTGGCGATGGCGGTCGGGCCGTCCTGATCGTAGCTCCCTTGCCATTCCGGGTGCGGCGCCAGCAGCGCCGGCACATACATCGTATCGGCCGAAACGAGCAGCTGTTCGTTGCCCGATGTAACGAGGAACACCGAGTGGCCGGGTGTGTGTCCCGGAGCAGCGATCAGTTGGATGCCGGGACCAACATCCGCGCCATCCTTGACCCGTTTCCAGTTGTTCCAGGTTGGGAATACCGCGGCGATCCGCCGGCCCGCGGCCTTTCGACCCTCCGCCAGCTTGTCGATGCGGCCGGGTTCCGTCCACCACTGATATTCCGCGTCGTTGACGATCAATTCCGCGTTCGGGAAGATCGGCGCGTTGGTCTCCTTCTCCATCAATCCCCACACATGATCGGGATGGAAATGGGAGATCATGAGCGTATCGATCTTCGTATAGTCTATGCCCGCCGCCTTCATGTTCGCCGGCAGATGCGTAGCGCTGGCCTGCCATTGACCGACGCCCGAGCCTGCATCCATCATGATCAACCGGTCGCCGATCCTGAGGACAACGACGGTAAGCGGGATGGGCATGAAATCGGTTGTGAGACCTGCCTTCGCAAGCGCCTGCTTGGTCTCTTCTACCGACGCATTCTTGATGAACGCCGGATCGTGCGGCTTGCGCCAGATACCATCGTATATGGCTGTCACCTCGATCGACCCGACCGAGTATTTGTAGAAACCGGTCGTCGGTTCGACCGGGGCTTCGGCGCGCGCGGGCAAGACGACTTCAATCTTGCGCGAGAGCCCAAAGGTGGCCGCTGCGGCGGCTGAACCGAGGACTGTACGACGTGTGACCTCTAACATGTGCTCGTCTCCTTCACGAATGGTACTTGCTGGGCGGAGAACTCAGTCCAATCGACAGTCCGATCCGCTGAGCAAGTAGACTGAAGGCAAGGCGACTTTATTCTTGCATCGGGCATGGGAATTCTTCAAACCATTGAAAGATCGAGGATATTTTTATGGCGCGGTATTGCTTGGCACTATCGGCGGCGGCCAAGCATCCCGTGTCGGGAATAAAATAGTTGAAATCGAGAATATTTCGCGTGCCGGTCCGATCTACCTGATGGATGCGCGTTCTGTCCCAGATGGTCAGAATGTAAAAATGAGGACATGATACGAGGCATGCGTATGGCGCTCACATCGACTTTGCTCCCGCAGTTTCCAGCCGTTGCATGGCTATCCCGGCTGACCAAGTTCGGGAGAGTCGACGACGGTGTTACTGCGGCTCTCCATGCAGGGGCGATGACCGCCAGTGCAAGGCTGCTCATGGCCTCATCGCAGTCCGCCGCAAAGGCAACGCCCATCCTGGACGAAGCCAGGTCAACCCGCTTCAACCAACTCATGGTTCCGCAATTCGATGCCGCGTACAACTTCGCCCGCTATCTCAGCCGCGATGTCGACGCCGCACAGGATATTGTCCAGGATGCCTTCTTGCGCGCTTACCGAAATTTCGATGGGTATCTTGGCGGGGATGCCCGCGCGTGGATATTTGCGATCGTCAGGAACTGCTACCTTGCGTGGCTGCAGGAGCGGGGTCGCAAACGCCGATTTGAAGAGCCTTTGGTCGAGCATGGCGGCGAAGATGGGGCCGCCGGTGCGGACGCGTCGGGGATTGCGTCCGACGATGATACGCCGGAAGAGGCCCTGATCCGCGCATCAGAATCGGAACGCGTTCGCTCGATCATAAATTCGCTTGCTGTTGAGCTGCGGGAGATACTCGTCCTGCGCGAACTCGAACAACTCTCCTACCGCCAGATCGCGGATGTCATTGACATTCCGATCGGTACCGTGATGTCGCGGCTCGCCCGTGCGCGGCGCGAATTTGGCCGGTGCTGGCGCACCGATAATGGTGATAAGGGGGCATCATCATGAGCAAGACCGCGCCTCATGCCTGCCCCGACTGGTTTGTGATGATGCATGGGTATCTCGATGATGAACTCGATGCGGTTCATGCGCTTGCGTTTGAAGAGCATCTGAAGTCGTGCGCGAACTGCGCGAAGGAACTGGAAAATGTCCGCTCGCTGAGGCAGGTGATCGCCCAAGACAATGTCCGTTGGACGATGCCACTGTATGTGCGCGAGAAAATCCTGTCAGAAATATCGCTCGAGCAGACCGGCAGTCCAACACGGGATCACTATTCAACTGCGCGCTTACTGCCATTTATCAAGCGCTGGAGTTACATCCCATCATTCGCCGCCTTGGCCGCAAGTCTTTTCCTGGTTTTGTCGCTGCCGCGGACCGACGTGTCGCTACAGGATCAAATCCTTGCAAGCCACGTCCGCTCCTTGCTGGTGAGCCATCTGACCGACGTTCAGACTTCGGATCAGCACACCGTCAAGCCGTGGTTCAATGGGAAAGTCGACTATTCACCGCCGGTCGTCGACCTTGCGGCCGAGGGTTTCCCGCTGGTTGGAGGGCGTATGGACTATATCGACGGCAAGGTCGTCGCCGCGCTCGTCTACCGTCGCCACGCTCATATCATCAATGTGTTCATCTGGCCGGCTCCCGCTTCTGCAGCGAGCGAAGCGGTGCGGGAAGGCTACAATCTTCTCAAATGGTACGACGACGGCCTGGCTTTCTGGGCCGTATCGGACGTCAGTCCTTCCGACCTCAAATCGTTCCGTCAGCTCTTCTCAAGCGCGGCTGCGAAATTGAGATAACAGGCAACCGCGACGCTGGCCAATTGTCCTATTTTTGTGCGGCGAGCCGACAACAAGTCATTGTAACAGCATTATTGCGAAGTGATCGAAAATGCCGAAAAATTCGAGCTTCGACAACTCTACTAATCCGGCTAAATTCCTTGTTTGCGTGAACCAGATGTGACCCACTGGGTCTGTCGCAATTATTTTCGGAGAAGTTGCTGGAATCACTGACCATATTCCAATCCGATGACCTACATCCAATTCCGTAGGAAAATAACGTTTTGGTTTCAGTGGGATTTTCGATTCACGTGGCGGGGCAGCGCGGGCGCGAGCGCTGCAACATAACTGTTACAATGCTGTCATAAGACTGTAATAAACCTTCTATAGACCGCAGCCGACGTCGCAGGCGTCACAAAAATTAAACCAACAGGAGCTGCTCCTATGAACAAGCTAATTTCCACGGCCGCAGTGCTTGCAATTGCGGTGGCCGCATCGACAGTGGGCGCATCCGCCCGCGACCAGATTCAGGTTTCTGGCTCCTCGACCGTGCTGCCCTATGCCAAGATTGTTGCCGAAACGTTCGGTGAGACCTTCCCGAACTTCAAGACCCCGGTCGTTGAATCCGGTGGCTCGGGCGCCGGCATCAAGGAATTCTGCAAGGGCGTCGGCGAAGAGACGATCGACATTGCCAATTCCTCACGTCCGATCAAGGACAGCGAACTGAAGTCCTGCGTAGACGCAGGTGTCAAGGACGTTGAAGAAATCCGTATCGGTTATGATGGCATTGTTTTCGCCACCGATATCAAGGGTCCGGATTGGAAGATCGTTCCGAAGGATATCTACCTCGCGCTCGCTGCTCAGATCGTCGTTGACGGCAAGCTCGTCGACAATCCGAACACCAAGTGGAACCAGATCAACCCGAACCTGCCCGATTGGGACATTGCTGCATACATTCCCGGCGAAAAGCACGGCACCCGCGAAGTCTTCGAAGAGAAGCTGATGACGGGCGGCTGCAAGGAAGCCGGCGCTGCCGACGCGATCAAGAAGCTTGGCCTCGACGACAAGGCCGCAGCTGCTGCCTGCGTCAAGATCCGCAAGGATGGCAAGGCCATCGATATCGACGGCGACTATCCTGAAACGCTGGCTCGTATCGACGCCAACAAGACTGGCGTTGGTGTATTCGGCCTTGCCTTCTATGAAAACAATGCCGACAAGCTGAAGGTCGCAACGGTTTCTGACGTTGTTCCGAGCACCGATACCATTGCTTCGGGCAAGTATCCGGTTTCGCGTCCGCTGTTCTTCTACGTCAAGAAGGCACATCTCGGCGTTATCCCGGGCCTGAAGGAATATGTGGACTTCTTCCTCAGCGATCAGATGATCGGTGAAGATGGTCCGCTTGCTGAGTATGGCCTCGTTGCCGCTCCGGAATCAGAGCGTAAGTCCCAGCGCGACGCATTCGCCGCCGGCACCACGATGAAGAAATAAATTCGTGAAGGAATGGGGGCGGCCCGAGCCGCCCCCATGCCATTTCGAATTCGATTGAATTACAGGACAGATCGGGGAAAGCTTTGATGTCCACGTCATTGGTGTTTGTGATTGTCCTTGCGATCGGTGTCATCGGATATTTTCTCGGACGCCAGCGCGCTGTCAGCAAGAACGACGGACGCGTAAAGCCGCATTCCCTGCCGCACTATCATGCATGGTGGGTCTTCCTCGCTTCGGCCCTGCCGGCTATCTTTTTTCTTGCCGTTTGGGCAGGCGCGACCAATGTCTATCTCGAGCGCGCCGCCATAGCGGAATTGCCCGCGCACACGGCGGACAGCGTCATTGCCAGCCAAAGCCTCGAACTCGGCATGGTCAGCGGTATCGCACGCGGTCTCGGGAAACTGACGGCGGACGAGAAGAACAACCTGCCGCAAACTTTCGCCGAGTTACGGCCGCTGCTTTCCAGCAAGGGTGTCGCTCTCGCCCCGGACGGCCAGGATTATATGATCCCCATCGCCGTCGAATGGAACAACAACACCCAACGCGCGAACTATATTGGCGGTATCATTGCCCTCATACTCGCTGTCGGCGGCGCCCTCTACGGCTTATCGGGCGTGCATGTCCGGGCACGGGCGCGCAACAATGTCGAGCGCGTCATACTCGGCGCATTGATCGCTGCCTCGACCATCGCCATTCTGACGACGGTCGGCATCATTCTCTCCATGCTGTTCCAGACGCTGTCGTTCTTCCAGTCAGTCTCTCCGATGAGCTTCTTCTTCGGCACTGTGTGGGATCCGCGCTTTGCCGCGGCGGGGTCCGGAGGATCGCAAGGCCAATTCGGTCTCATTCCACTCCTTGCTGGTACGCTCTACATTGCGTTTGTCGCCATGTTGTTCGCTGTGCCGGTCGGTCTCTTCTCGGCAATCTACATGGCAGAATATGCCAGCCGCGGCGTGCGCTCAGTCGTCAAGCCGCTGCTCGAAGTGCTCGCCGGCATTCCAACGATCGTCTACGGCTTTTTCGCCCTCGTTACCGTCGGGCCATTCCTTCGTGACCTCAGCGCTGCGCTTACCGGCGGCTATGCCTTCATCCAGGCACAGAGCGTGCTCACCGCCGGTATCGTGATGGGCGTCATGCTGATCCCGTTCGTATCGTCGCTTTCGGACGACATCATCACCGCCGTTCCCCGGTCGCTGCGCGACGGCTCGCTCGGACTCGGCTCCACACGTTCTGAAACGATCCGCCGCGTCGTCCTGCCGGCGGCCCTCCCGGGCATTGTCGGTGCGCTGCTCCTGACAGCGTCGCGCGCCATTGGCGAGACGATGATCGTCGTGCTCGCAGCAGGCGTTGCCGCCAACCTCAACATCAATCCGTTCGAAGCGATGACGACGATCACCGTCAAGATCGTCAACCAGCTGACCGGAGACCTTGAGTTTAATTCGCCGCAAACACTGGTGGCCTTCGCTCTAGGCCTCACGCTCTTCTTCATCACCTTGGGGATGAACATTTTCGCGCTCTACATCGTGCGCAAGTATCGGGAGCAGTACGAATGACCGACATAGCCCTCAATCCAGCTGCCGCAACGGCGCGGCCCGCGCGGCGTGATATCGGCCTAAAGCGCCGTTATGCGGCGGAGCGCAGATTCAAGCTCTACGGGATCTCTGCGATCGCTATCGGCATCTTTTTTCTGATCGCGCTGCTTTTTTCAGTGTTCTCCAATGGCTACACGGCGTTCTGGCAAACCGAGGTCAACCTTGCGATCAACCTCGATCCGAAGATCATCGACCCCGACAATAAGCGAGCCACCGATCCCAATGTGCTCCTGACCGCTAATTATCCGGTCCTTGCCCGCAACGCCCTGGCAGAGAAGCTTGGCGTCAGCATGAGCGACAAGCCGGGCTTGCGCGAGCTTGGCAAGCTTTTTTCGGACGGCGTGCGCACCCAGCTGCGTGAAATCGTCGTCGCAAACCCCAACCTGATCGGTACGACGCAGAATGTCTGGGTGCTCACGGGCGCCGACATCGACTCGGCTTTCAAGGGGCAGATCGACCTCAGCGTCGATCAGTCGCGCCGCAAGGTTTCCGACAAGCAGGTTGCATGGATGAACCAACTGAAGGCTGATGGTGCAATTGCCCAGCGATTCAACACCGGCCTGTTCACCTATGGCGCATCGAGCCGTCCCGAAACATCGGGCCTCAGCGTCGGCCTGATCGGTTCGCTCTACATGATGCTCGTCGTGCTCGGCCTTTCGCTGCCGATCGGTGTTGCGGCCTCGATCTACCTTGAGGAATACGCCAAGAAGAGCCGCCTGACGGATATCATCGAAGTCAACATCAACAACCTTGCAGCGGTCCCGTCGATTGTTTTCGGCTTGCTCGGTCTCGCAGTCTTCATCAACTTCCTGCACATGCCACGCTCGGCATCGCTGGTTGGCGGCCTTGTCCTGACACTGATGACCCTGCCGACGATCATCATCGCGACGCGGGCAGCCCTTCGCGCCGTGCCCCCCTCCATTCGTGCCGCGGCGCTTGGAATTGGCGCATCAAAGACACAGATGGTTTTCCATCATGTGCTGCCGCTTGCCGCGCCCGGCATTTTGACCGGTACGATCATCGGCCTGGCGCACGCCCTCGGTGAGACGGCGCCGCTTCTCCTGATCGGCATGGTGGCATTTGTCGCCAACAATCCGGTGACGCCGCTCGATCCTTCGACGGCATTACCGGTGCAGATCTACATGTGGGCCAACGAGGCGGAGCGCGCCTTTGTCGAGCGGACGTCCGGCGCTATCATCGTGCTGCTTCTCTTCCTCGCAATCATGAACATTACGGCCATCATTCTGCGTCGCCGCTTCGAGCGTCGCTGGTAACTCTTCGGGAGAGGACCTAATTATGAACCTTATGACGGAACGAAATCTCGAAAAGGCGGTAAACGACAAGATGAACGCCCAGCCCAACGCAATCAAAATGCAAGGCAAGGATGTCACTGTTCACTATAACGAGAAGCAGGCCCTGTTTGGCGTCAGCCTCGACGTGCCTGAAAAGATGGTCACGGCGCTGATTGGCCCCTCCGGCTGTGGCAAGTCGACATTCCTGCGCAGTCTCAACCGCATGAACGACACGATCGAAGGCTGCAAGATCGGCGGCAAGATCACGCTCGACGACGAGGATATCTATAATCCGAAGATCGACGTCGTTGAGTTGCGCGCCCGGGTCGGCATGGTGTTTCAGAAGCCAAATCCGTTCCCGAAGTCGATTTTCGAAAACGTTGCTTATGGCCCGCGCATTCATGGCCTTGCCAAGAATCGCCATGAACTTGATGAAATCGTTGAAAAAAGCCTGCGCCGCGCCAGCCTCTTCGAGGAGGTGAAGGATCGCCTGCACGAAGCGGGCACGGGCCTCTCGGGTGGTCAGCAGCAGCGCCTCTGCATTGCCCGCGCCATCGCAGTCAGCCCCGAAGTGATCCTGATGGACGAGCCGTGCTCCGCGCTTGATCCGATCGCCACCGCGAAGGTCGAGGAACTTATCGACGAACTGCGCGAAAACTACACGATTGTCATCGTTACTCACTCGATGCAGCAGGCGGCGCGTGTTTCGCAACGCACGGCCATGTTCCATCTCGGCAACCTGGTAGAGGTGGGAGATACGGAGATGATGTTCACAAGCCCCACCGAAAAGCGCACACAGGACTACATCACCGGACGCTTCGGCTGACGCAGGAACAAGGACCAAGAACATGACTGAGTTGCAGCACACTGTGCGCTCTTACGACGACGAACTGAAGTTCCTGACGCACAAGATCGCCGAGATGGGTGGGCATGCCGAGCGCATGGTCGAACAGGCGGTTGCCGCCATGGTCAATTCCGACAACGCTTTGGCGCAGCGCGTGATCTCCGATGATTTGATTCTTGATGCGGGCCAGCGCGAGATCGATGAAAAGGCGATTACCATTATCGGTAAGCGCCAACCGATGGCGATCGACCTGCGGGAAGTCATCGGCACGATCCGCATTTCGTCTGATCTTGAGCGCATCGGCGATCTCGGCAAGAACATCGCCAAGCGCGTTGTTGCAGTGACCGATACACGCCAGACGCTTTCCGTCTATCGGGGGCTGCAGACTATTGCCGAACTTGCCCTGACGCAGCTGAAGGACGTGCTAGACGCCTATGCGACGCGCTCTGTACAGCAGGTCAACATCGTACGCGAACGCGACGACGAGATCGATGCGCTCTATACCTCACTGTTCCGCGAACTCCTGACCTACATGATGGAAGACCCGCGCAACATTTCGGCCTGTACCCATCTTCTATTCTGCGCCAAGAACATCGAGCGCATTGGCGACCATGCCACGAATATTGCCGAGACCGTTTATTACATTGTGACCGGTTCGCAACTACCCGCGGAGCGGCCCAAGGAAGACCAAACCCACACCATCGTCGTGGACGAGACGACCGAGTCCTAATTAACTAAAGGCATGATATGGCAATAGCTCCCAAAATCACCGTTGTGGAGGACGAGGAAGCTCTAAGCGTCCTTCTCCGTTACAATCTTGAAGCTGAAGGCTATGTTGTCGAGACGATCGCACGCGGTGATGAAGCAGAAATTGCACTGCGTGAGAACGTGCCGGATCTCTTGATCCTCGACTGGATGCTGCCCGGCCTTTCGGGCATCGAGCTTTGCCGTCGTCTGCGGGCGAGGCGGGAGACCGAAATCCTGCCAATCATCATGCTCACGGCCCGCGGTGAGGAGAGCGAGCGCGTTCGCGGTCTCTCAACGGGTGCCGACGACTATATGGTGAAGCCGTTTTCCACACCTGAATTGCTGGCCCGCATCAAATCCATGCTGCGCCGCGTGAACCCGAGCCTGCTTTCGCATGTGCTGAGCTTCGGCGATCTCAAGCTCGACCGCGAACAGCACCGCGTCTTCCGCAAGGAGCGCGAGTTGAAGCTCGGCCCTACCGAATTCCGCCTGCTCGAATTTCTGATGCAGTCGCCTGGCCGGGTTTTCTCACGCGGCCAACTCCTCGACAATGTCTGGGGTGCCGACATCTATGTCGATGATCGCACTGTCGACGTCCATGTCGGCCGCCTGCGCAAGGCCATCAATATCGGACGTTCGGTTGATCCGATCCGCACAGTGCGCGGCGCCGGCTATTCGTTCGGCTGATCTTTGGGCCAACTCCGTTTAAAGGCGTCGCGCTTGTTGCGGAGCCTCTTTTATCGCCAGCGGCCGGAACGTTTGAGAATAGCGAGGGGTGCGCCTGATGACCGTTACCATCTATCACAATGCCAAGTGCGGCACCTCCCGCAACACGCTTGCCATGATCCGCAATGCAGGCATCGAACCGGTCATCGTTGACTATCTCAAGACACCGCCAAGCCGCGAAACCTTGAAGGAGCTGATCAGCCGGGCAGGGCTCACCGTCCGGGAAGCCGTTCGCGAGAAGGGCACGCCATATGCCGAACTCGGGCTCGATAACTCGGCCCTGACCGACGACGAACTGCTTGATGCAATGGTCGCCAATCCGATCCTTATCAATCGACCCTTCGTTGTTACTGAGAATGGGGTGCGCCTCTGCCGTCCTTCCGAAGTCGTTCTTGGGATTCTACCCGAGCCCCAGAAAGCTGCGTTCACCAAGGAGGATGGTGAAGTCGTGATTGACAGCAAAGGAAACCGGATCCCCTGAACAGGCTTGGTAGAGCGTGTTCGTGGAATGTCCCGACAATCGCGCCATCACACATCGCCACCCATCATTTTGAGCAGGATCTCCAATTCGCGGCAGTTAGCGATCGTTTCGATGAGCAGGCGCTCGCTGCACCCGCTCAACAGAATAATGAATTCTGTCTCGGTAATTCCGATGCGAGACAGTTTTTCACGCAGTTTACGCTGCGCGTTGCGGACGGCAGATCGGCTCATTGCTCATCTGGCTCCCCACTTCTCCCTTCATGACGGCATAAGAACCGTCCGGGGCGGCTTTATATGATCTCCCAACGTCCTATTGCATCACAGCCTGGCGCAAGATTCTATTTCGTCTTTCTTATGAACTTGCCCTACCACTCTTGGCTATGTTCAGGCCAATGAGGAAGGAAGGGTCCACCATGACCGATCAATAGGCCTGACGGTGTAGCGGCGGGTACTTGGACGATGTCGGATTGCTCGCGGCTGCATCAGAGTTTTTGGTCGGGATTGAGAAGCGGAACACAGCACCGCCGTCTGGGTGATTGGCGGCTTCAATCGTCCCGCCATGGGCGTTGACGATTGACTGGCAAATGGCCAGTCCGATCCCCAACCCACCCTCCTTTGTGGTGAAGAAGCCGTCGAAGATCTGCTCTATATGTTCGGTTGCGATGCCGATGCCGGTATCCCTGATCGAGAAGGCCACATGATCGCTCTCGTCCAAACTGGTTTCGAGATAAATCTCACGTCGCGTGTGGGGCGCCATCTTCATGGCCTGGATGCTGTTGACGATCAGGTTTACGATGATTTGCTGCAACTGAATTCGATCGCCGCGTATTAGCGGAAGGTTCGGCTCCAGCCTTAAATTGATGACGACGTTTTTGTCTTCGCTCTCGTGACGAAGAAAAACCAGGCATTGCCGCACGATGTCATTCAAACCGAGCAAAGCATAAGTCGGCGCACGATTGCGGGCCATGTCCTGGATCCGATCGATGATATCACTGGCGCGCTGCGCACTCTCGACGACACGAGAGGTCAGTTGATCTGCCTTTTCAAGATTGGGTCCGGCTTTCCTGAGATAACGCAGGCTGGTTTGCGCATTCATCAGAATGGCCGCTAGCGGCTGCTTTATCTCATGCGCTATTGACGTCGTCATTTCGCCCAGCGTGGAAAGTCGTGCAGCGTGGGAGAAGTCCGCCTCGATCTTTCGCAACTTCGCTTCTGCCTCGAGGTGTGCAGTATTGTCGATCATCATGAGTAACGTCGTGTCCAGACGTTCGCCCGGGACCGGAAAGGTCATCAGCAACAGCACGTCGATGAGTCGACCGTCGAAGGTTCTGACCTTCAATTCTTCGACGTGGTTTCGTATACCGGAAAAATGCGCGAGCATGACACGTCGCGCGGCACCCGGCGTGCCTGCAAACAGGTAGGCCACGGGGCCAATGAACTCCGAGCGTTCCTTTCCTCCGAAAAGCGCCATGGCTTCGTCGTTTACGTCAAAAACCTGGACGAGTTCGCACGTAAGATCGACGAGTTCCGGGTGTTCTTCCGAATAGGCGGCCATGTCGCTAAGACCGCCGGCTATGAGGCGATCGAAAATACGGCCCGCTGCCCGGGCGTCTATCTGCCAGACGGGGATTGGCAAGTAGGAAATCAGATTGCGATATCGGTTCTGGCTGGCTTCCAGTTCAATAACCGCATTCGGCGCGTGCAGTGTCGCTTCGACACGGACGAAGACCGTGTCCGGGCAGCGTGGATCGGCCGCTCTCCAGCCCGTCAGGACCACTTGTTGCAATCGCCCAACCACGGGAATTTCCCGCGTTTCCGGCTCCGCGTCGGTCTTCGCGGCCAGGGCGGTTAGCAAATCTCCAAGTGCAGCGCGGCTTTGCTCTGGCCAGAGGCTGGCGACGGGCCGATCGATAACCCTGTCGCGATCTGCGGGCAGGCCGAACAACTGTACTGCCTCATCGTTGACGTCGGTTACCTGGACGGCCGTCAGCAGCGTGTCCCATCGATCGGGGCACCATTCGTCCGCGGTTGCACCGCGGCTTAGCTGGGCATTGGCGGGATCAAGCAAGTGCCGGACACGCTTGAGGCTGAATTGCCAGCAGGCGGCTCGTCCCAAAGCAGCGATCTGAGACGCTGAAGCGCCAGAGCTTGCCGCCACGTTCGCCGATACTGCGGAATATTCGATAACATCCAACGGATTGCCGAGACCGTCATGCCGGATGGCCAACCGAACGTTCGCGTTGATCGCCCCACCGGTATGCGAACGCCGCCTCAGGGGGCCTTGCCAATGCCCGAGCCTGAACAGCTTTTCCCAAAGCATTGAGGCTTCGGCGTGTTCCAGCATCAGGTCGCTGAAATGCCGGCCAAGCATGGCCGTCGGCTTCCATCCGTAATGGGTTTCGGTCGCAGCGTTGCTATATTGAATGTTTCCTTCGAGATCGTAGCGAATAACACTGTCGGTCGCGTAATCTGCGAGTTCCATCTGCGACCTCCGTTGAGAAACGCGCCCGTCGATTGCGTTTCAACCCATGCGTCCGTGGCGCTGCCTTGAAGATCGGTCGTCAATCGCTCGAACGCCCATTGAGCGCGGAAATGATGTACCTGTAGAGGACATCATCGTTGATCGGCTTGCTCAAAAACGCGACAGCCCCCGAACGGAGTGCATTCGATCGTGCTGCAGAATCTGACTGTGCCGAAATAAAGATCACCGGCAATCCAGGATCGATGGCGCTCAGTCTTTGCTGCAGCTGGAGCCCGTTCATAGCTTTCATATTGAGATCGGTGATCAGGCAATCGAACTGACCTTGGGCGTGCGCTGCGAGGAAAGATTCGGGTCCTTCGAACACCCGGCACTTGAACTCGAACACTTCCAGCAATTCCGCCAGCGCGTCGCGGATACTGGCGTCGTCGTCGACGACTGCGATTACAGGTACAAGGGCCAAGACAGAAACTTTCACACAGCGTGGTGTCGTCCCACGGTTTCAATATCTGCCGAGTCCGGGTCTCATCAAAGCCATACGAAAGTTTAGGCCGGGTAGTCATCACGTATGTCCGCAGGTATCGACTGCCAGGCTCGTACCAGGTGCGTGACGAAGGGGGTTTTCATCTTTCGCATCACGGCGCTCCGATGAAGCTTGACGGTTATCTCCGATATATTCAGTTCAAAAGCGATTTGTTTGCTCAAGGCGCCTCGCACCACCGCCTCCATAATTTGCCGTTCGCGAGGCGTTAACGTGGCATAGAGTGCGATGTTGGAGTTGGTTGTGAACTGTTCGGCTCGCTTCTCCTTGTCGATTTCTATGGCTTTGCTCACAGCATCGAGCAAGGTCTGGTCACGAACGGGCTTGGTAAGGAACTCGATGGCGCCTGCCTTCATCGCTTGCACGGTCATTGGTATGTCGCCGTGGCCGGTGAGGAAAATAATTGAGGCGGATATGCCGTTCGCTGCCAAGCGGGATTGAAAATCAAGGCCGCTCACACCCGGCATGCGAACATCAAGTATTATGCAACCCGGCCGGTCCAGTATGTCGGCATCCATAAGTGCGTGGGTCGTAGCGAAGCCGACGGCCTCTATACCGACGGATTCCAGGAGTTCGCAGATGGAGAGTCGGAGCGATTCATCATCGTCGACCACCGAAACGATCGGATTTTGCGCGAAACTCGTTTCTTTGGCAGCCACAAAATTCCCCGTCGAAAAGTTCATCCTGTCCATCCGTGCGTTGCAAGGCCCAACAATCAGTTATCCGTTCTGCGCCTTCGATTTCTGTGGCTGCCCTTGACTGCTGAAATGCGGGCGAGTTCCCGGTTGGTTGCCCGGCCATCCAGCCACTGACCGACGTTCTCGCCAAAATCCGCGGGGGCCAAAACGCCAAAACCCGCCGCAAGGTCTAGGAGACTGGTTCGGCTCATCTCGTGGCGCATGCTTTTCTCGGCGCGCAGCATGACGGCGTGAACGCCGCACACTCCTTTTGTGACCCAGGAGGGCGCATCGCCACCGAACAAAACGCAATTCCTGCGGATATCCTTGCAAGCGAACACGCTCTTGCCACCATCGATCGCATCGACGATGTCGAGTACGGTTATCTCTTGCGGCGCTTTCGCAAGCCTATAGCCGCCGCTGATGCCGCTGGTTGACACGACGAGTCCCGCCTTTTCAAGCTTCGGCATGATCCTCGCCAACAGTGTCGAAGGCACGCCTTGCAGTTCGGCAAGATCGCGGCTGCTGACCGGCTTTGGACGCGGCTCGATCAGCCACAGCATGCAGTGAATGCCATACTCGACCGCAGCCCCATACAGACTTACTCCTCCGGCATCGCTGCCGTCGGCCGTTTCATCATGCTTGATCACGGGCCTTTTCATAACACAACCCATACAGGTTTGTGTTATATATTTCTAGAGGGAATCGGAGCCTTTATTCGCAGATGCCGTGGTCAACCTACATTGCTAGGTTTCCGAGCAGGCGAATTCGATCTCTATCGACGGGGGAACTCGACACCTAATTGGCCATCGAGCGATACAGCCAGTCGCCGAAACGCAGCGAACCGAGACGTGCTGCCTTGAGCGGCAGTAGGGTGTCGTCGTTCAGTTCGACACCATAGTAGCGCGCGCGATCGTCACTGATGACCTCGCGCCTGTCTTCATTTGCTGCAAGTTGAACCCGCGCAATTTCGTCGAGACCAAATTTTTCAGGTCCGCCGATCTCCACGGTATCGTTCCTTGCACGTCCCATCGCCAGTTCGGCCAGCATGTCGGCGACATTGTCCGCAGCTATCGGCCTCATGCCTGCGGAAGGAAGCCGGAAGTCATCACCATGGGTGCTCATCTCGATCACGCCATTGATGAACTCAAAAAATTGGGTGGAGTGGAGGATGGTATAGGGCCTGCGAGCAGCCCGGATGAGATTTTCCTGCACCATTTTCGCGCGAAAATAATCACTCTCAACAAGGCGAGGTGTCCCAACCACGGAGAGTGCGAGATAGTGTTCGACGCCCGCATCAGCGGCGGCGGCCAGCAAATTCCGGGTGGACGTCTTGAAAAACGCTAGGGCCGAGTCGTCGCCAAATGATGTGGTGTTGGTAACGTCGACGATAACGTCGGCTCCTGCGAGGGCTGCTCTGAGGCCTTCTCCGGTCACGCTGTCAACTCCGAAGGAGGGCGATGCCGGAACCACCTCAATGCCTTTCCTTCGAAGCGTTTCAACGAGTTTCGTCCCAATGAGCCCGCTCGCTCCCATGACGGTGGTTTTCATCATTGCTTCCTTCCAGATTCGCGTTTGATCAAAGCTATGGGCCGCCCGGTGGTAAGAATGCAGTCTCCATCGATTTCAACATTTCGACCACTGAGCGGCGGCGCGCCAAGTCACGTGGTGAGTGCGAGTCGCGGAGGCTTATCTCAAAACGGTGTGTCAACAGGGCAGCGAGGTCGCTTCCCAACTCGGGGTGCGCATTAAGCAGCGGCGTCAAACTACTCTGATTTAATTCGAAAAGGACGGTCGGAGCGATCGCCGTAAGCGTTCCCGGCTCCCCGGCTCCTGTGAGCAGAGCGTTTTCACCAAAGACGTCACCTGGCGCCAATCGTGTCAGTTCATCTTCGCCGCGCGTCTCCTGGCGGGTCAGGACAAGAACGCCACTTCTGACAACCATTAACGTGCTCAGCATTTGACCCTGACGCACAACGACCTCATCCTTTCGGTACGTCTTGATTGCAACCGTGTCGGCCAGGGTCCTTCGCTCTTCGCGAGTGAGAGCAGAAAACAACGGCACCATTTCGAGAAGTTGAAGCGCGGACAAATGGGGGGCTTCTGCGCTATCAGAATCTCCTACCGCCAAGCTTAATGATGAAGCGGGGCTCGATAACATTAGTCCTGTCGCCCTCGTGTGGCGATAGACCAGGTCGATCAATTGATTTCTGGCGGCGATGCTGTGCGCGATACTGGATACGCGAACCAGCAGCTCAATCTCGATCGCGGTGGAATCCAGACTTTTCAATGAAACCAGCGGAGCTGGATCCCTGACGATTGAGTTGCAGCTCAGCAAGACCATCTGCATGCATTCGATAGCCGTTGACGGAGGCTTAGTGGGCACAAGCCTGACAGATAGGGTCATTCCATGGGACTCATTTGGGTGGCTGACATTTGTCAGACCCAGCTTCGCAAGGAAGCCGTTCGGTAGGACGGCAATATTGTTGCCCCCGGTTAGCAGGTGTGTAGCGCGCCAGTTGCTCTCCACGACGCGGCCTTCGGTGCCATCGCTGAGCTTGATCCAGTCACCAAGTCCGAACGGCCGGCCGAGGTTGAGCGCAACGCCGGAAAACGCATCGCTCAAGGTATTCTGAAGTGCCAAACCTAGAATAATCGCGAAGATGCCGGACGTGGCGAGCAACGTGCCAACCGGCACACCGAATACGAAAGCGACGATCGATAAAGTGGTGCCAAGATAAATGAGCCCCACGACGATATCTTGGATGAGGCGTGCCTCACGCGGTGTCTGCTCGAGGACGAGGAACAAACGGACAAAGGCAACAAGCGCCCACGCCACATTCATCCACCATATGATCTTTACCAGTCCGAGAACGATCGTTTCCACGGTCGAACCACGCCCCGGATCGACGTCATAGGGACGGATATCATTGGCAAGCAGGATTCCCGTCAGCGCGACGAAGAAGGCTATCTGTGAAATCAGTTTCAGATATGAGTGACGACGCACGAGCGCTCGTGTGACAATGACGCCGGCGAGAGCGACCCAGCCGGCATGGATGATTGGCGAGGCCATCATTTCAGGGATGGTCGGATCGATGTTCATACCTCACCCTCAGAATCCTGTTTTCTATTCGTGATAGGGCAGCACAAGTTCCTTAGCATTGGTATTGACGACGAATACCGCAAGCAGCTTTGCAGGCTCTGAAGTGCTGGCATTTTCGCTGACGGCAGGGCGGTCGCCCGGATATTCCGACCAACTCTCGCCCGCCTTGAAGACTCCTACTGGCCCATCATTAACCTTGCTTTTGACAGCGCCTTCAAGGACGGTCGCATAGCTGAAGGCAGAATCGGGGTGTGTATGGGCGGGAGGCGATGCGCCGGGTCCGTATTCGACCAGCACGCCTTTCATGATCTTGCCTGGCACGTTGGGCAGTTCATGTTCGTAGACAACCGTTACTTTCGAATCTGTGCCGGCGTCGTGCGCCAAGGCATCCAATGCCGTGGTGGCGACAAAGGCAGCGGCGAAAAGAATAGTTCTCGCCATCTGAGTTTCCCTTGAGATGCTGGCACAGGACGGGGCCGGGGATCCCGTCCTGTTGCTCACGCTGTTACTTTGATGGCTGCAATTGTTGGGATTGTCGAAACCAATCCTCGAAGCCGATCTTGCCGAGCCGCGCACCAACGCCGGGCACAATCGACTGATCGTTCAGTTCGGAGCCGAAATAGCGCGCGTGAACGTCCGCCTCGACCGTCCGAGGATCGTTGGCCGCTTTCAGATACCGGGCAATGATCTCGTTCATCGGACCGCGCTCTGGACCCGCGATCTCGATCGTGCCGTTGAGCGGCTTCCCGACAGCTACGTCCGCCATCGCGTCGGCGACGTCGTCCGAGGCGATGGGCTGAAAGGCTGCGGGAGACAGGCGAGCGACGGTGCCGACGGTTGCTTCATCGGCAATGCCCTTCAGGAATTCCATGAACTGGGTGGAATGGACGATCGTATAGGGGATCGGCGATTCCTTGATGAGCCTCTCCTGGGCAAGTTTGGCCCTGAAGTATCCGTTCTCCGGCAGCCGTTCCGTTCCCACGATGGATAGAGCAATATGGTGCTTTACGCCCGCATTGGCTTCGGCGGCGAGCAGGTTGCGACC
>NZ_JBBNAM010000210.1:0-1450 GCF_037994425.1 Phyllobacterium sp. | reverse complement strand
CCGCTGCCGTGACGTGCATGGACTCAAGATCGCAGGCCTGATGTGCATTCCGCCGGCCGATGAAAATCCCGGGCCACATTTTGCCCTGCTCGAAAAACTCGCTCGACAGGCGGGGGTCGAGAAACTTTCCATGGGGATGTCTGGAGACTACGAAATTGCCGTGGGCTTCGGTGCAACGTCCGTCAGGATCGGCTCAGCGATTTTCGGCAGCCGATAGTTACCAGCTACGACGCGGTCCGGTATCGATGTGGTAGTAGCCGGCCGGATAACGTTTCAGACCACCGACGTCGCCACTCGAAGACAGATGGTTCATTAGCCCGGACGAACCGCCGTGGACACGGAAATCCACAGCCTGACAGCTCAGATGGTAGGACTGATCCTTTCCACCGACGCGGCTATTGCGCGAGCGCGTCCTTACAGTCGAGTTGACTGTGATCGCACCATACTTGGCGGAGACACGGCTCAGCACATTCTTCAACCTTTCGGGAACGCATTTCGACGGCGCCTTGTAATCGATATAGGCCTTGCCGCGTGGCATGGCCGCGAGCACCAGTGGGCTGATTTATCGAACACGGAATCCTTGAGCAGATGCGCATGATCCTCGCCGAAAAGGTGCGCGCCGATACGATGCTGCGGGTTGGACGGCTCGGGTAGCGTGCCTGCACCGGCCGGAAGGGCCAGACTCAGGGCGGCAAGAGTAAACCAGGTGAGTTTTGCGCGTGACACAACGCTGCGCAAGACAGATATTCGCATTCCTTGATCCTTGGTGCGGCGCCAGATTCAACGTTTCTTCGGCGCCCTTAGATTGTCCTCCCAAGTCAAGGCAGCGACCGTATAAGCCGAAATGTGGTCAAAATGGACCGATTTCACGACAAAACGCGACCAAATCCGGTATCGAAGGCCGCAGATTGCGACCGAACGCCATGGCACCACCGGCAATTGGGATATTTACGCATTGATTTGCTTGGTGATAATGAACCTATTCGCCTCCCACCCGGGAAGGCGTTCGGGTGGAGGCCCGAAATTTCAGATTCTGGAGGAAATTGATGTCCGAGAAGGTTTATCCGGTGCTGGCAAGCGCGAAGAAAAACGCGCTCATCGACAATGATACCTATCTCAGCTGGTATAAGCAGAGCATCAAGGACCCCGAAAAGTTCTGGGCCAAGCACGGCAAGCGTATCGACTGGTTCAAGCCCTTTACCAAGGTCAAGAATGCGTCTTTCGAGGGCAAGGTCTCGATCAAATGGTTCGAGGACGGCGTTACCAACGTTTCCTACAACTGCGTCGACCGACACCTTAAAAAGCGCGGCGACCAGGTCGCGCTCATCTGGGAAGGCGACAATCCCTATCTCGACAAGAAGATCACCTACAACGAGCTTTACGAGCAAGTTTGCCGTCTCGCCAATGTGCTGAAGAAACACGGCGTCAAGAAAGGCGATCGGGTCACCAT
>NZ_JBBNAM010000209.1:0-3902 GCF_037994425.1 Phyllobacterium sp. | reverse complement strand
GAAACCCGGCTTTTTCAAGCAGGCGGATGCTCCGAGCATTGTCTGGAATACAGGCTGCTTCGATACGGTGCAACTCAAGCCCTGCGAAGATGTAGGGTATAACCAATTGAAGTGCGGCGAACATATGACCCTGACCGGCATAAGCCTCGCCCATCCAGTAGCCGATCATGCAGCTTTGTGCCGCCCCGCGCCTGATGTAGCCGATCGTGATGCCGCCGAGCAGCGTCATGCCCTGTTTGTGAAACAGAAGGAGCGGAATGGCCTGGCCGGAAGCGTACTCCTGCTTTCCGCGGATGACACGGGCGCGATAGGAGCCCTCCGTCAGCTCGTCGCGGCGCCATGTCGGCTCCCACGGTTCCAAGAACTGCCGGCTCGCCGCCCGCAGCTTGTGCCACTGGTTGAAATCCTGGTAGCGCGGCAGGCGCAGCACATAGTGCTCGTTCTCGAGCTCGACCGAATCCGGCTGTCGCGACAGAAACCGAAAAACCGATTTTGGCATCGATCACTCCCGGCAGGATGGATCTGGGATCAGACGAGGGCTTGCTTGCCCTGGTGATCGGGCGAGGAAAGAGACGCGGTAATATCCTCCATCGGGGCCAGATGTTCGAGCGGTCCAATGGCCGAGAGCGTCGGCACGGTATCGAAGAACAGGCGTCCCGCAAGATCCGTAAGGCGCTCGACCGTGATCCCCTCGAGGCGTTCCATCATCTCCTGGTTGGAGATGGGGCGGCCGTAGAGCATCATCTGCCTTGCGATCTGGCCGGCGCGGGCGGCGGGGCTTTCCTGGCCCATCAGCAGCTGGGCGCGGATCTGGGCGCGGGCGCGTTCGATTTCCTTCTGTTCGATCGTCGCCGCCGACTTGTGTAGTTCGTTAATGATAACAGGCACCAGCTCCGGCAGGTTCTCGCCGCCGGTGGCGGCATGGATGCCGAATATCCCGGTATCGGAGAAACCCCAGTGGAAGGCGTAGATGGAATAGCAGAGGCCGCGGATCTCGCGCACCTCCTGGAACAGCCGGGATGACATGCCGCCGCCGAGGATGTTGGCGAGGATCTGCGAACAGTAGAAGTCGCGGGCGTGATAGGCCTTGCCTTCGAAGCCGAGCAGGATCTGCGCATCCATCAGGTCGCGCGTCTCGCGGATATTTCCGCCGATGTATTTTGCAGGCTCCATGACGGGCGTCGCCGATGGCGAGGTGGGAAGGCTCGCGAAGCGCTGCTCGACCATGCGAGCGAACTCGTCGTGCCGGACGGCGCCGGTCGCAACGACGAACATCCGGTCGGTCGTGTAATTGCGGCTGAGATAGCCGCGGATCTGCTGCGGCGTGAACGACACCACGGTCTGCGGCGTGCCGAGGATCGCCCGGCCGAGGGTCTGGTCGCGATAGGCGGTCTCGGAAAACTTGTCGAAAACGACGTCGTCAGGCGTGTCGTTTGCCGCGTTGATTTCCTGCAGGATGACCTGTTTCTCACGCTCGAGTTCTTCCTCCTCGAAGGCGGACTCCGTCAGGATATCGGCCAGGATGTCGACAGCGAGCGGGACATGATCCTTAAGCACGCGGGCATAGTAGGAGGTCGTTTCGGTGGATGTTGCGGCATTGACCTCGCCGCCGACATCCTCGATTTCTTCAGCGATTTCGCGCGCGCTGCGGCGTGCCGTGCCCTTGAAGGCCATGTGCTCGAGCAGGTGAGCGATGCCATGCTCGTCTGTCGTCTCGTTGCGCGATCCTGATTTGATCCAAACTCCCAGCGCAACGCTTTCCAGATGCGGCATGGTCTGTGTGACTACTGTCAGCCCGGATTTGAGCCGGGTGCACTTAACTGTCATGTGCTATCTTTCTGCGCCTGCCGTCATCTAGCTGCGGGCATGCTTGCCGATAAAGGTTTCAACCGCTTTGAGCTCGGGCTCGATGATCTGGAAGCGCTCCTCCCTGTGCATCACATCAGCAAGCCACGTCGGAAGCGCCGGGTCAATACCGGAGGCGGATTTTACGGCAGCCGGGAATTTCGCCGGATGGGCGGTGGCAAGCGTCACCATCGGCGTATTCGGCTTTTCTCGCTTGGCGGCCACGAAGACGCCGATCGCCGAATGCGGATCGAGCAGATAGCCGGTTTCCGCATAGGTCTTGCGGATCGTTTCCGCAACCTGGCGCTCGCTTGCGCGGCCGGCACGGAAATCCCTTTTGATGAATTTCAGCGCTTCGGGCGAGATCTCGAAGCCGTTGGATTGCTTCAGGCTTTCCATGGCGGCGCGCACCTTGGAGGCATCGCGGTCATAGGCCTCGAACAGCAGCCGCTCGAAGTTGGAGGATTTCTGGATATCCATGGAAGGGGAGTTCGTAGCCTTCACCGCCTTCATGTCATAACGGCCGGTCTTCAGCGTCCGCGCCAGGATATCGTTCTCATTGGTGGCGATGACGAGCTTGTCGATCGGCAGGCCCATGCGCTTGGCACAGTAGCCGGCGAAGATATCGCCGAAATTCCCAGTCGGTACCGTGAATGAGACCTTCCGGTCCGGTCCGCCGAGTGCGATCGCCGTCGTGAAATAATAGACGATCTGGGCCATGATGCGCGCCCAGTTGATCGAGTTGACGCCCGAGAGCTTCACCTTGTCGCGGAAGGCCGCGTCATTGAACATGGCTTTGACGAGGTTCTGGCAATCGTCGAAATTGCCTTCGACGGCAAGCGCATGCACATTACCTGATGTCGACGTCGTCATCTGCCGCTGCTGTACCGGCGAGACCTTGCCATGTGGGAAGAGGATGAAGATGTCGGTGCGCTCACGGCCGGCAAAGGCGTCGATCGCAGCGCCACCCGTATCGCCCGAGGTGGCGCCGACGATGGTCGCTCGCTCGGCGCGCTTTTCCAGGGCGTAATCCATCAGGCGGGCAAGAAGCTGCATCGCCACATCCTTGAAGGCGAGCGTCGTGCCGTGGAAGAGTTCCATCACGAAACTGTTCGGGCCGGTCTGTACCAGCGGCGCGATCGCCGGATGGCGGAAAGTGCCATAGGCTTCGTCGATCATCGCCCGGAAGGTTTCATCGGGGATTTCGCCATTGGTGAAGGGCGAAAGGATGGTGAAGGCGATCTCCTGATAGGTCTTGCCGCGCAGCGCCCGGATTTCCTTCTTGGAAAAACTCGGCCATTTGCGAGGAACGTAGAGCCCGCCATCGCGCGCCAGCCCTGCCAGAAGGGCGTCGCAAAAGCCGAGGGAAGGGGCCTCGCCGCGGGTCGAGATATAGTCCACGTTCGTCATCCTTGATCTATGGCTGGAGAAATTCGGCGCGCAAACGGGACGCTGCGGTTCCACCGAAAAGAGGGGGCTTAACGGCCTGTCGGGGCAGTGTCGCAGGTATCCTATTGAACTTGCCCGCATCCGGCGCCGAAAAGTGCATCAAAACGGTGCTTACCCAATCGATTTTTCTTTGCGCCGCTGATATAGACCATCGCCAACTGTCATGAAAGGCCTTGCGCGAAAGTCGCAAGCACCTAGAAGAAAAGCGTTTGCAAGGGGTGGAATATCGTGCTCGGCAAGGTCTCTCGTCTCATCGTTTCCGCATCCCTTCTTGCCGCTCTTGCCGGCTGCAATTCGCTCGGCCTCGGCGGCGATAGCAAGCCTGAAGCCGCAAGTGCGAGCAGCGGTCCCGCTCCGCTTCAGCCGAACGGCAATGCCCAGATCATGCCGGTCGCGCCGACCAGTCCTTCGTCGAACCAGGCTCCGATCGGCACCGGCGTTACCGCGCAAGGAACGGTCGCGCCCGTTGTGCAGGGTGCATGCCCGCAGATCTTCATGCGTGACCAGGACGCGATCTACCGCACCTATGCGAAAGGTGCGAAGACCGGTGATCCGCAGCAGGTCGTCTTCCAGGCATCTTTCGGCGACTATAGCCGCCAGTGCATGCT
>NZ_JBBNAM010000208.1:0-3301 GCF_037994425.1 Phyllobacterium sp. | reverse complement strand
CCGTCGTTCTCGATCTGCCGCCGGCGGAGGAAAAGGCCTCCTTCAACGGCAATATCGTCACCGCATGGCAATTGCCGCTCGAGGATGCCGGCCTGCTCGGATACGACAAGGGCAAAGGCGGCAAGTTTGTGGTCCTGCCGCCGGGTTACACGGACAAGCTGCCGGAAGGGTTCATTCCGCTGCAGTCCGAGGTCTACGGCGGCTACATGCTGTTTCGTTCGAACCTTGCGAGCCATGGTGATGCCGATGTCCAGGCCTCCATCGACTACGGCAAGAAGCTGAAAGTCTATCCGCTGTCGGCCGCCGCCAATCCGCCGGAGACCGTTTTCTCTGACGTGAAGGATTTTCTGTTCGATTCCACGATCAAATGGGACGCGAGCTTCTTCGACAATCTGAACCGTGTCGTACAGGAAGAGCCGTGGATCTCCCGCGACCGCGTGATGATCGACCAGCTGAAATCGATCGGCATAGAGAAAGACAAGCCGTTTGAGCCCGATCGCCACACCAAATCCCTGCTGACCAAGGGCATCAAGGAGGCCGAGACCCTACTGGAGGCAAAATACGATGCCGGTCTGCCGCCCTTCTTCAGCGAGAAGAGCCGCTGGACCTTCCCGGCCTATCCCGATCTCATCAAGGCCATGCAATCTGATTTCGCCGAACAGGACGCCTATCCGGTCGATCATCGCGGCGTTGCCTACAGCTATGCCTATATCGGCATCAAGAGGCTCGGGGCCGGTCAGTTCTATGCGATCTCGATCCGCGACAAGGATGGCAATGCCTTCGACGGCGGCAAGACCTATCGTCTCCATGTGCCTGGTAATGTTCCCGTCCAGCAATATTGGTCGGTGACGGCCTATGACCGGCAGACGCACGCGCTGATCAAGAATGTTGCGCGTGCCAGCCGTTCGTCGCAGATTCCGGAACTGGTGAAGAACAGCGATGGATCCGTCGATCTCTATTTCGGTCCCAAGGCCCCCAAGGGCAAGGAGGCCAATTGGGTACCGACCGATCCGAAGCGGCAGTTCGAGCTGATGTTCCGCGCCTACGGCCCGACGAACGATTTTTTCGACAAGAAGTGGGTGCTGTCGGATGTCGTCAGGGTCGCCGCGCCCTAGGTGTCAGCACGAGGGGCCATTTATGACTGGCATCGTGAGCCAAGAGCTCCCATGACGCACACAGAAACGATCATCATCGGTGCGGGACCGGCAGGATTGGCCTGCGCCGTGGCGCTGCAGGCGCGTGGACGCCCGTTTCTGGTGCTTGAGAAGGGCGACACTCTGGCTGCCTCCTGGCATCGCCACTACGACCGCCTTCGGCTGCATACCCACAAGATGCACTCGGCCCTGCCGGGAATGCCAATGCCGCGGCGGTTTCCGAAGTATCCCTCGCGGCAGCAGGTGATCGAGTATCTCGAAACCTATAGCTCCTCGAACGACATCGAGGTCAGGTTCGGCGTGCGCGCGACGACGATCCGCAAGGACAAGGCGTGGATTGTCGAGAGCTTCGAGGGGGCATTCGAGGCGAGCAATGTCATCCTCGCGACCGGGCTTTCGAACGCGCCGATAAGGCCGTCCTGGGAGGGGCAGGAGCTGTTTTCGGGCAAGCTTCTGCACTCCTCGGAGTTCCGGAATGCCGCGGAGCTTGCAGCCGAGCGGGTCCTCGTCGTCGGCTTCGGCAACTCCGCCGGCGAGATCGCTCTCGAATGCGCCGAGGCCGGCCTTGATGTCGCCATGTCCGTGCGTGGTCCGGTCAACGTCGTGCCGCTCGAGCTGTTCGGCGTGACGACCGCCAGCATTGCCATCGCCCAGCGGTTCCTTCCCTATCGCCTGGTCGATGCGGTGAACGCGCCGATCCTCAGCCTGCGTTTCGGGGACCTCGGGGCGTTCGGAGTGGAAAGGGCAAGAGGCGGGCCGCTGGCCGGCATCATCGAAAGGGGCCGCACGCCGATGATCAACATCGGCACGATCGAGCGGATCAGGTCGGGGGATATCAAGGTGTTCCCTGCCGTCACGAGTTCCGACGATCGCCAGGTGCAATTCGCGGATGGCCGCTCCGGCATTTTTGACGCGATCGTCCTTGCGACCGGCTATCGGCCGGGGCTCGAGGCGCTGCTGGCCGATTTCAAACAACGATTTGGCGGCGCCGACGGTCCCGCGCGCGGAGATCTCCAGCCGGCGAATGATGGCCTCTACTTTTGCGGCTTCACCGCCGTTCCAACCGGCCTCCTCCGGGAAATCGGACTTGAGGCGGAGAAGATCGCGGCCTCCATCGCCGGAAAATGATGCGTCGTCCACCACCCGCGGCCGGCTTTGTGCTGCCGAGCCTGCGACGGTTGGACCAGCCGTTCAGGCTGGCGTCAGACGTGTTGCCTACATGAAGCGCGGGCTGCAACGGAAAGGCTGATTTGATGAACAGGTACGCATGGTACGCTCTCGCCGCATCTGCCGCGATCGCAACCGCTTCGCCGTCATGGGCGGCTACGACTGTGAAAGTGACCGAAGGCGGCGAGGGCGGCGGGCCGATGACCCTGACACTCGACCAGGCCACGATCAAGGCAGGGGAAACGATCTTCGCGGTTCACAACGACGCCATGACCGAGGAGCACGAGATGGTGCTCGTCAAGCTGAAGTCCCCGGACCAGAAGGTTCCGTTGATTGCATCCAGGCATAGGGTCGATGAAAAGCAGCTCAAGAGCATCGGCGAAGTCTCGGACCTCAAGCCGGGAGCGGACGGGCAGTTGAAAACGAAGCTCGCGCCCGGCGCCTACCTGCTTCTGTGCAATATCAAGGGGCATTACGAGGCGGGCATGCAGGCGAGCCTTACCGTGACCAAGTAGCCGCGAGATCGAAAGCCAGCCGAAAGCACCGCTGGCTTTGATGACAGGTGCCAGAGGCGGCTTACGCCGCCTCCTTCTCCTTTGCGTAAGGGTCGAAGCGGCCGTAGAAGGTCTCGCCCTTGGCCGCCATGTCCTCAAGCAGCGCCGTCGGCTTGAAGTGTGCACCGTAGGTTGCCGCCAATTTCTCGCAGAGCCCCACGAAGATCTTCACGCCCATGCCGTCGATGTAGGACAGCACGCCGCCGGTGTATGGCGCGAAGCCGAAGCCGAGGATAGAGCCGACGTCGGCCTCGCGAGGATCGGTGACGATGCCTTCTTCGATGGTGCGCGCCGCTTCGAGTGCGATGGTGACGAGGAAGCGCTGCTTCAGCACCTCGACATCGACGTCTTCCGCCTTCTTCTGCGGGTAGAAGGTCTTCAGCTCCGGCCAAAGCGACTTCTTGGCCGGTTTCGCCGGATAGTCGT
>NZ_JBBNAM010000207.1:0-4325 GCF_037994425.1 Phyllobacterium sp. | reverse complement strand
CTTCCGGAGAATCCGGCCCGTCTGCGACGGGGCCATAGCTCAGCTGGGAGAGCGCTTGCATGGCATGCAAGAGGTCAGCGGTTCGATCCCGCTTGGCTCCACCACTACCTAGTTATATAGTTGATTTCCCTAAAAACCTTTTGATTTCAATGCCCTGGTTTGGCAAAGTGGTACACAAAAGTGGTACACAAATGCGGTGGGCCTTGTCGAAGAAAGCAGAGAACCTTCAGCTCAGAGGCAGCATTTATTGGTTTCGCCTTCGAGTACCCGATGAGCTACGCCCATTGGTTGGCAAAACAGAAATCAAGAAATCTCTCAAGACCGGTGACCTGAGAGAAGCCAAGCTTCGCGCACGCTATGAACGCGTAAGGCTGGATGCAGAATGGGAGCTATTGCGCGGGAGGCTGCGACCGAAGCGCGATTACAGTCTCTCGGACCGCGAAATCTGGTACCTCGTATCTAATTGGTTTATCGAGAAGGAGAGAAAGAGCGTTAGTTCCAGCGGCACTTACCTCGAAGGCGATGATGCGCACTATGACTACGCAATGTCCATATCGGAGGAGAATGTGGCTCCCGCTGCTTATCAGGCGGCGAAGACAATATTGACCGAGGAAGGATTAGAGTTTGATCCATCGTCAGATGGCAGTCTGCGCCTGGAGAGAGTTCTTCACCCTGCTATCATTGAGATAGCGAAACGCGACTTTCAGCGTAGTGTGCGGGTGCGCAGGTGAGTCTTGATCCTCAATTTGCAACCCTCACGGCCCAAACAACTTTGCAACCGGTTGCAAAATTCACCTTGAAAAAACTGATGCAGCAGTTCCGAAGCGATGCGACAAAAACTCCGCTTGCTGGAAAGTCGGCCAAAAAGCGGGACGCCCAATGGGCAATAATCAAGGCATTTTTCAATGAAGATACGCCGATTGATCGTATTGATCGGCAACGTGTGCGGGAGTTCATGGCGCTAATTGTAAAATTGCCTAGCAATGCATCCAAGCATTTTCCAAACGCCACGATATTCGAAGCCATCGAGTTCGGGGCAGGGAGGGAGTTGCCGGTCCTCTCGATAGATACCGCCAATGGGTATTTGCGCCAGTTGGGCGCGTTGTTCCGCTTTGCAGCAGACGAAGGTTTCGTCGCGAACGATCCGACGAGCGGCTTGTTGTTCCGTGGCGAGAAAGTACGAGCGAAAGACCGGCGCGATCCCTTTACCAGCGATGAACTGACCAAGATATTTAGCGCGCCTATATATACCGGCTGTGTCGATGACGATTATGGGTATGCAAGGCCCGGCCCGAACATGCCCCGGCGTGGCCGCTTTTGGATACCACTTATCGCGCTGTACACGGGAATGCGTCTCAATGAGATCTGCCAGCTAACCCTTGATGACTTCGTAATCGAAGACGACGTGGACATCATTCTCATTCGCGGGGATGATGATGGAGAAACCAAGCGGATCAAGACTGCTGCTGGTCAACGTTTTATTCCGATCCACAGTGAACTCCGGCACGTCGGCCTTCTTCGTTATGTGACTACGCGCCGTGAGAAGAGTTTAGCGACGGATGTTCTGTTTCCGGAGTTGCCGCTGGGCTCCACAGGCTATCGTTCCGATCCGTTTTCCAAGTATTTCGCGCGCTTCTTAGATCACGTGAAAATCAAGGACAAGAAAAAGGTCTTCCATTCCTTCCGACATTCTTACCGTGACGCGCTGCGCGAAGCGGATATATCGATCGAAAAGGTACGCGCACTTGGCGGATGGTCGGGAAAGAACACAGAGGATCATTACGGTAGTGGACTGCGCGCGAACACGCTAGCCGAGGCCATCGAAGATATCAGTTATCCAAAACTTGATCTTTCACACTTGTACCAGCCGAATGTCCGAGGCGTTTTATAGGAACAAATTATCGCCTCGGGCGGGGCAGGTTTTCTTGCCGGACACACTGTCGAACTTCTAAGTCTCCTAAACTTCCTGTTGCAGGTGAGGGCAAGACCCAGCATTACTCCAACGTAACATGGATGTCTAGAGTAAGCTGAATACTCAAGCAAACAACACTCTCTTCGTCAACAGTAGAGTATAATATAATTCTTCGTTCTATTGTGAATAATTGATGCATATAGTACGATTGCACAAGTCGCAACTCCGTGGAATTACCAATCATGTTTACTGCAAAGAGTACCGTCGTTCCGCTGGACCCCTCAACACGTTCTGAGTCAGGCAGCGGCGATCTAAAAAATCCTCGGGTCCAGCAGGAAATCATTCGTGCGTTCAACCGGATATGGCGGGCACATATGTCTCTGGCCGAGTACGGTATGATGGGCTTCATCCTCGACGCCACCATTGGCTGGGGCTTTACCAGCCGCCTATTCACTTCACGCTTTATCGAGAATGGTGACCAACGCCATTGCGGTACCGGACTGACGGATCGCTCGATTCGCAGGACCATCGCCAATCTCGAAGCCAAACGCTTCATCGTTGTAGACCGGTCGGATATGACCAAAGGTCTGCGCATCACTCCAAACATCAACTGGACCCCGGAGGAAGCGATGCTCCCCGTGTCAAAGAGGCTGAAACAGGCTCAAGTAGCTGCCGCTCACAACTCTGGGATGGACGATGGCCGGTCTGAAACTCACGAAAATACGGTTGCTACCCCGGACAAAAATGTCCGCCCCCTCCGGCCAAAAATGTCCGGACATTAAAGATGATTTTCTTCAAGCTGATCTTTCTAAGTCGAAAGAGACTGCGACCCCCGGCAAGCCGGAGGCGCAGAACTGGGTTTCAGAAAAAGGACTTTTCTCGAAGCCAAGCCTTAAACCGGCGAAGCCGTCTTCCCGGAAGAAAGAGACGTCCTCCCCGGTTGCGCCCGCCCCCTCCTCCAACGGCTGGAATGATCCAAAGCCCGTCAAGATCGAGCCGCACCGCACGATTTTGAAACCGGCCGCAATCGAGAAAACCTTTCGCCGTGCGTACGACGTCGAGAACGCAGGCATCTCTGGCGCAATGTTCGTAAGGTGGACCGAGAAGGAGATGGGCATCCTGAATAAGACTATCCTCTCGCGCTGGGAGGACACCCCCGAAAGCTGCCACAACATGTTCGAGTGGATCGTCCGCGACTGGTTTATGATCCGCAAGAGGCTCTTCAGTTGGATGGATCGGCCCGGCAAGGAAGGCGCTCCGAAGCTGCCGACAATCAGTTTCATTTGCAGGCAACGGGCGTGGATCGTCCCGGCGTGGCATGGCAACAAGCAGGCGGAATGGGTGGCGCAGATCGATGACGTCGAGGAACGCCGCGTCCAGAAGTTGCTGCTCGAAGGGCACTCCCGCGACGACGTCTTCCTAATAATCGCTGAGGAACGGGCCAAGGAGAAAATGCGCGAGGAGAATGCCAAGAAAACAGCCGAAGCCGCACAGATGCTTGGTACCGCCCGGATCATCCAGCAGAAGCTGAAAGAGCAGCGGCGCTGGGGCGTGGACAATCCGCATCCGTCGTCGCAGATCGCACAGCGCCTGCGCGAGGAACAGGCAAAAGCCGCTGCCCCCGCACCCAACGAGCCGATCCCGTCGCTCGACGAACTGATGAACGTCCCTTTCCGTGAAGAGTAAGACCATGTCTGAAATATCAGCCACAACAGAAGCTAGACTTCATATCGTAGTGCCTCTGGCACTTGTTCACAGAGTTGACGAGGCTGTGCTTGCTCGCAGGAAAATGACCGGACGAGCAGTCTCCCGAAATGCAACAATTAATGAGCTCTTAGCTCATGCGCTCGCGGCCGAAGAAGAGAATTCAACCAGCAGGACACGGCGTCCAGAACGTCGTTAAGAGGTGGAAGGCAAACAAATGAACTCAGCCTTATTAGCATCAGCATATCTGCTTTCCGGCCTTCTCTACTTTACTTGGATGCGTAAGTCCGTATCAAGTGACGGAGTCGACGACATGCTAGATGCTATGCTTTCTCCGCGCCCCGACGCTCGTAGCCTTTCCGCATTGGCGGTGTTTACTTTCTTCCTGTTATCTTGGCCGGGCTTCCTCGTCGGCGCGTGGATTTACGAGTATCTTTTCCGGGGCCGATAAGAGCTAACTGTCCCGAGTTTGAAACTGGTTGCAAAACGCTGGGTCGATAAATCTGTTTTGCAAGCAGTTTCAATGTTACCAATGCGCATCTTCTTCTAACATCTTGCGCGTCATAAACGTTATCATTGTCAGACCTAGATGGGGTAACGGGCTGCCAGGCCAACTGCTCACTTCACTACGGCGATTTTGAGCGGCGCGCTGCGCTCGCGGTTTGCTTGGTAAGACGGCGGTCGTCCCTCACACTGATGGTGTGAACGG
>NZ_JBBNAM010000206.1:0-8092 GCF_037994425.1 Phyllobacterium sp. | reverse complement strand
GGCTCGACAGGGCGGCTTCGGGGCTGGCCGATTCGATGGCGTCGCCGAACTTTTCCTGCCGGGCCTGCAGAGCGAGGAGGGTGCTTTCGACCAGTTTTTCGTCACAGGGCTCGACTTCGGAATAGGTAGCAAGACCTATGGCAAGCGCGATTGCGGCAAAGCACAGATATTGCGTGCGCCGATCCGGCTTGGCAGCGACATGGGCAGGAAAGGTAATGGGGGTCGCATCGTATTGCGCCCGCAATTCGACCGTCATTGTAGCGCAGGCCGCCCCGATTTGGGCAAGTCCGCCGTCGCGGGCGGCAAACAACAAATGCGCATGGCGACGGCTCATCGTCGCGTGAACCGCCGAAAACGTTGCTTCATGAATGAGAGCATTGTCCGAACCAAGCACGCTGAAGAGACGCTTGGTGAGATAATAGGCATCGCGCCGGAACAGTGCCGCCCCCTTGGCAAGGTTGGCCGGGAAATAAGCGCCGAGACTGCGGGCCTCGATTGTCGCGGAGTGCGCGGACGGATCCTGCGAGACGAGCGAGATCGAGATGGATTCAGCGGCAGTGAACGCCTTGTCCACAACGCGGGCAGCCTGCCCGAACAGGATATCGGGCAGGTCCTGACCTTGCGGTTTGGTATCGACGCGGCTTGCTCTGATCAGGTGACGGACGTCACGCAACCGGTCCTTCAGATTGACGATGATGTCGCTCGAAATGTCACGGATCATGATCGCGGCCTCTGCTCGCAAGTGGATAAGGGTACCTATCGATTTTCGGTGCCTTGCTAAATGACATTCTAGCGCATAACCCCAGAATCTGTATCGATTTTTGACAAAGACTGTGCGCAGATTCAAGGTGTTATGCCGCGTTTCGACTTAAAATGCGGCAGTAGGGCGCATAAATGTAGAGAAGGCATGTCCGCCGCCGCTTCGATGCGGGGTGGCCGAGGATAGGGGGGAGACGATTGGCCGATCGACGCAAGCGAACAAATGGTGCGCCTACAAACCCCCAGAAGGCCCCGGTGGATGTCGGTCAGCCCGACACGAAGATCAGCAGGATGCGCATGCGCGCCGCCTGGATGTACTACATCGAACAAATGACGCAGAACGAGATCGCCGAGATTCTCGGCGTCGGCCGCGTTACGATCGTGCGCATGCTGGCGGAAGCGCGGGCCCGCAACGAGGTCAAGATCGGCATCCAAGGTTATCTTTCGGATCTGATTGCGCTGGAGCGGCAGGTCGAGCAGCAGTTCGGCCTCGACAAGGTCATCATCGCGCCGTTGTCCCATCCGGACAATGATCCGATCCCGTCGATTGCGGCCGCCACGGGCGATTATCTTTCGGGCGTCGTCGCCCACGGCATGCGGGTCGGTGTCGGTTGGGGACGCACGCTTCTCAACACGCTGTCCTATCTTGAGGCAAAGGCGCTCGAAGACTTCACCGTGATTTCATTGCTTGGCGGTATCAGCCAGCCACGCAGATTCAATCCGGCGGAATTCGCCTGGCAGTTTGCTCAGCTCTTCCAAGGCGACGGTTATCTAATTCCGGCACCGGCCATGGTCGATAGCGTCGAAACGAAGACCGCCCTTATCGAACGGTGCGGATTGAAAAGCGTATTCCAAATGGCGGAGGATCTGGACCTCGTGCTCCTCAGCGTCGGCGCCATCGAGACGGCTTCGAGCACGCCCTATCACATCGGGTTCCTCAACGCCGGCCATCAGGCCTCGCTGGCGGAGCGCGGCGCAGTGGGCGACTTGCTCTTCCATTTCTACAATAAGGAGGGCAAGCTCGTTGATCATCCTATCCATGATCTGGTGATGTCGGTCGGCATTGATACAGTGCAGCGCGTGCCGGCACGTGTGCTGACCTCGGGCGGCAAGGAGAAAATCAGAGCTCTCTATGGCGCGATGGCACTCATTCGTCCGACAGTGTTCATTACCGACGAAGAGAGTGCGCGACGGCTGCTCGTTCTGGCTGAACAGGAGAAGGAAAAGGGCTGAGCCCTGACGCGTTTTTGCGTTTTCCTGGGAATTCGGAATTAAGCCATGGACTTAGGTCACGTCGGGGATTGCATTCGCAATTTTTCCCGTTATTGATCGCGGGACGAATACTGGCATTGGCCGGCTGGTTCGTATCTCAGGTGGGGCCTGTAGCTCAATTGGTTAGAGCCGGCGGCTCATAACCGCTTGGTTGGGGGTTCGAGTCCCTCCGGGCCCACCATTCTCCACTTAAGTAAGCACGACGCCTCCCGTGGCCGTCCCGGCTGGCCCGAGTTCGATCGATGGCCGCTCGTCTCTTTGACGATCAACCACCGGTCAACGATCTGCGGTTCAATCAGCGAACAACTACCATGCGCGTGGCGTGAAATTCATCGGATTCGCTATTTCCAAAGGACGTGTTGTAGGGGTCCTGGCCCTTCCATGTGATCCTGACTTTTTCGCCGGCCGCAATACCCCGGAAGCTGGCATTCGCTGGGAGCTGGTACTTTGTACCGGTGGTCAGTTGCACCGTCTTCGACTGCGGATCAGCCCATTCGATTGTTCCCGTCGTGCTGAAGACATCAGGGGCGGGAGCGTGCATGGCTCGAACCGATTTTATTGTGGATATGTAGGTTCCCTGTCCCTGCGCTGCGGCATAGCTTGTCGTCAATGCGAGCGCAGAGATTACCAGAAGCAGTTTTTTCATCGCTAATCTCCTTATCCTATGCAGGACGGGAGTGAGACACAGCATGCCCTGGTCAGCTTTAAGACAAGGACTGTATCGTCCCGTCCCCATACCGGCACTTCGCGTGTCAGTAAACCAAGGATACAGCTTTAACCTTCATTAAAACAATGAATTAGCTGTAATGTTGTTCAACTTCTTTTGAGCGTGAAATGATCGAAATAGCCGGCGTCCTTGAGCTTCTAGCACTCTAGCGGATACCGGTCCGGGCCTGGTCGCGGGTGCCCACAATCTGCTCCAGCGATTACAAAATACACGTTCGCTGCCAAGTCTTGAACGTTCGTCGTGGCCTCTCCATTTATTGCATTACAACGATGCCTTGACGGATCAATCACAAGAAATCACTCCTTGTGGCAGGTCCGGTCCGATGGCGGCAGTGGCGATGGTCGCCGCTGCTTGAGGATCCAATGATGGGTTACATAGAGAAGGACATTGCGCCCGTCGATGACGGTGCGTTAACGGATGCATATTCTCGATCGATAGCACGGGCGGTCGACATTGTGGGTCCGGCGGTCAATCGGATCGAGCGGATCGGCGACCGAGGCGACCATGGTTCCGGTTTTTCTATCGCGCCGGACGGACTGATCATCACCAACAATCATGTCGTGGGCCATGCCGCGCGTGTGCGCATCACGAGGCCGGATGGCTTCGTTACCGAAGGGAGTGTGCTTGGCAGCGATGTGGATACGGATATAGCCCTAATCCGGGCGAACACTGGTGGTGAAGCCTGGGCGCGGCTCGGAAATTCGAAGCTGCTGCGAAGGGGTCACATTGCAATCGCCATCGGAAATCCGCTTGGATTCGAGTGGACAGTGACGGCCGGCATAGTTTCGGCACTCGGCCGCTCGATGCGAGCCGCCAGCGGGCGGCTTATGGACGACGTGATTCAAACCGACGCCGCGCTCAACCCCGGCAATTCCGGCGGGCCGCTGGTTTCCTCGCAAGGTGAGGTGATCGGCGTCAATACCGCCGTCATCCAGGGTGCGCAAAGCATTGCCTTCGCAGTTGCGTCCAATACAGCCAATTTCGTGGTTTCAGAAATACTTCGATATGGACGGGTGAGGCGCGCCTATATCGGTATTGCGGGCGATACGATCGAACTTCCGCGAAGGATTGCACTCGAAGCAGGAACCGACCGGGCAACGTCGGTTCGCATCCGGCGTGTGGAAACGTCCAGTCCCGCAGAGCGCGGCCGATTGGCCGAAGGCGACTTCATTCTCGCCATCGACGGCAAGCCGGTCGGTGGCGTCGACGATATCGTCAGGCTGATGCATGGTGAGACAATCGGCCGCAACACGGAGGTTCTCATTTTCTCGGTTGCCGGCCGTGTCGAAAAACGGACGTTGGTGCCGGTTGCCCGCCCGTAGCAGGGTGGGCTCGTCGGTTACTCGCGGCGCCAGATCGACGACTTGCAGATGAGGCCACCCAACACGCAACCCGACAGTTCCACAGCGTTACCGGCAAGCTTGGCCTTGCCTGAATAGGTCTTGCCGGTCTCCGGATCATAGAGAGTGCCCGCATATGTTCCTGGGCCTGTTGGCTTCATGGATACGGCCTGAAGGCCGACAACGGGGCGGTCGCGTTTGGAAGCATCAGGATTGTTAACGTCGTTGACGGGTTGGTTCATCCACACAATCGTACCGCATACGCCGCCATTGCAGTCGCTCATCTTCACTTTCGTGTGGCCGGATTCGTTGACATATGTCCCTGCAACCTCCTGGGCTTCGGCCATCGCCGCGGTCATCAACGCCCCGGCCATGAGAAGGGTGCAAAGGGCTCCTTTTATGGCCAACAATGGGGTCTCCAGTCGTCAAGAATTAATCGGTGAACGCGCCGTCGAATGGTGCGTTGCAATTCGGTTTGCACGCAGGGGTACATGATGAATTGGTCAAGATTGGGCGCGTCTAGCACAAAATTTATTTGTGGGCTAACCTTGTTGTCGCTGGGCGATGCCATTTTCGCGCAGCGCAGGTGACGACGCTACTTGTGGCCGGCGCGACAACACTTCTTGTATTTCTTGCCTGATCCACAGGGGCAGGGGTCGTTGCCGCTACGCTGAAGCCGGGCAATCAGCGGCAAAAGAATCGTGGCGGGCAATAGCCTTGCTGCAAAAACGGCGAGCCTTGCCGAAACGCCCGGGATGATCAGGCGGCGCCCGGATCTGAACCCTCGCCATGCATGTTCGGCGACGTACTGCGCGTCTAGCTTGGGCAGGAGCGTGAACATCGAAGCATGCGTTGCGCCAGCCGTGGCGTAAAACTCGGTGGATACAGGTCCAGGCGCCAGACAGGTAACGGTGACACCGGACGGGCTCACTTCCTGATGGATCGCCTGGGAGAAAGACCGCACGAAGCCCTTGCTGGCATAGTAGAGCGCCATGTAAGGCCCCGGAGTGAAACTCGCGACCGAACTCAAATTGATCACACCGCCACGCTTTCGCGCCACCATTTGCGGCAGAAAATACAGTGTGAGCTCGGTGAGGGCGCGAATGTTGAGGTCAACGATGCCGAGCTGGTCATCGATGGGGAGCGCTATCGCCGCGCCGCGCAGGCCATAGCCAGCGCTGTTGACGAGGACATCGCAATAAAGTCCATGCGTTGCCAGAAACTCAGAGACATGCGCCGGCGTGTCGTGTGCCAAAACGTCCAGGGCGAAGGTGAAAGGTTCACCGCCGGCATCGCGCACCTCGGCTGCAGCGGCGTTCAATCCCTCGATCGAACGTGCCGTGAGGACGACCGGCCCGCCATCGCGGGCAGCCACACGCGCTATTGCACGGCCGATGCCGCCCGACGCCCCGATCACGACGACAGCGGGTCTAAGATCTGTTTGTGAATTCATGACGTCGCCAGCGAAACCACCCTGCGAGCAGCTTCAGCACCTTCCCAGATTAATCCATTCATCGCTTCACCATAACCAGTCGCTAACCTCACTGGCCCTGGTCCTCCCGCAGTACTTTAACGATGGTACCTTGTGCAAGCTGCTTTACTTCTTCGGCCACAGCGCCGTTAAGAATGGCTTCGAACCTCTCCAGTGCACGTGCCACATTCGCCCCATCCATGACGCGATGGTCGTAATGTATGCGCACGTTTACCGATCCGTCTTCGCCGATCAGGCCATAGTTGAGAAGCGTCGTCAGCGGCGTAAGCGGATTGAGCGACTCGGCGCCCAGTCCCGAATAGACGGACAGTTGGAACGTGCCGAAGTAATTCGGTCGCTGTCGACCGATATTCAGTCCGAGCCACATCATCGGCCACCTGAGCAATGCCGGGATACGGGCAATCTTCAACGCACGCCGAAACTCTTTAACCTCCAGGACCGGACGCGATCGGGCGTCTCTTATCGATGCTTCAAGTTCCGGGATCGAGCGGTGTTCGGGGTCCTTGATTCGGCTCAGCAAAACCGCCCGCTCGCCTTCGTAGTCGCGCTCGTGGGCGATCGACGCAACGCTGACTGGATATTCATAGAGCCGCGGCCAAGGAAGTTTGACATAGGCGCGGCGCAACTCTGGCGTTTCTTCAGACAGGAGGGCATAGCCCTTCAGAAACAGCACGGTCCAGGATGATTTCGCGCGTTGCGTCATCCTTGCGCGCAAGAGTGGACCAAGGTTCATTTGGCGCTGAACCGTAACCCTGGGCACAGCGATCGAGAACCGCATGAGGTCGTTGACCAGGCGCCGGGGCGCTGAAAGCTTGAGGGCTCGGCCTCGCATGTTGTGACCTCTAATAAAGATAGGGGATGAGTCTTTTGGTCCTTTCCATGTAGTCGCGGTATTCTGGGCCGAAATTCTCCAGCATCATACGCTCTTCCTTGTTTACCCTCAGAAAAAACAGGATTGCAAAGCCGGCCAGACCGGCAAGGCCCGCAACCCAGTTCGCCAGCAGGAACGCCTGCCCAAGCGCGATAAGAAGGAACGAGGTGTACATCGGGTGGCGGACGAGGGCGTATGGCCCGGATGAAACCAGCTTGTGCTTCTCGCGAATCTCGAGCGTGATCGACCAGTTCCGGCCGAGTTCCTTGTGGGATCGCCGGAAAACCCAAAGTCCAAGCAGCATGGTGAACGTTCCAAGGATGATAGCCACCGGGTAGGGCGCATAATCGGCAGCTTTCGGGATACCTGTAGCGAGGTAGAAGCCGGGGACGATGGCAAGGCCAAAAAACGCCGTGGCAAGCCCGATCCTGTCTGAAAGCGTGCGCGCCGTGCGCGCGACCTGCACGCGCCGCGCGCGACGCTCGAACGGATAACGAATCACGTACCAGGCAACGATGCCGAGCACCCATATGATCTCGCCGACTGAAGCATTAAAAATAGTCACGCTAGGTCACTGGCGCCTTTTCTGCGATCCAAGCTCATCGTCAAGCCGCACCCACTGCGACAGCCACGGTTTTGTCGCTGCCAGACGCTAGAACAATGCGCTCCTCTCAAAATTTAGCCTGCCGGCCCTGTATATCCGACTGCATTCGGCCCGCCGTTCATCTCCCGTAGCCTCGTTACGAACTGCTGCGGCCGCAGCCAGATGCCAGGTGTCTTGTAACCCATGGAACGTGCGATTTCGCCAACGAAGTTATTGCAGTTGTTTACGGTCGCCTGCCAGAAGTGGGAACGTTTCTGAAGGTCGTGAATATAGGTAACGACTTTCCTGTATTCCGCCTCGTTCAACGTGACACGCCAGCTTGCGGACCTGTATCTGTCATCAAGGTCGCCATCGCTTACACCGGTTTCGGCAGGCACCGGTATATAGTGCCCAAGCACGTAGGGAACCGCACTATCGGAAGCGGGATGTAGGCCGGCGACCTCGCGGTCGAGCACTCTTCCCGACTTGTCCAAGCGTCCAAAGATTACGTAAGTATGGCCGTAGCTGAGAGCATAGCGGGAGCGGAACTCAATATAATATTGCCCCTGGCTCTGCTGTACGGGCTGCGTCGCGCTGGCTTGCGTGTTCGTGGAAGGCGGAGCCCCCACCGAGCCCGTATTATTATAAGATACGACATTAGGCTTGATTGCAGCATCCGGTGCACATCCTGCGACTGCGATAGCAAACAGAACGGCGACCGATAGACGACCACTCGATAGCGTCATTTCTTTTCCTGAACTCCGAAGAGCGTAGGCATGTAGGCAAACCATGCCCGCTACCAAAACTCCGCATGACCGCCCGATATTATGAGGCGAGTGCCGATGGGGAAAGAATCGTGCGAAACTTCCCCCACGCGGACTAACGAATCATTACTTGGTAATTACAGCCGGAGCCGGCTCAGGCGGCGGGGCTTTTCCCTTACCGATTGACCCGCAGGCACTTAAACTGACGACCGTCATCACGGCAACAACACCGATCAGAATTCTCTTCATCTGACAATCCTTTCTCCTCAAAGGCGAGTAGGCCA
>NZ_JBBNAM010000205.1:0-3854 GCF_037994425.1 Phyllobacterium sp. | reverse complement strand
GCTTCATTGCCGGTTTCGGTCAAGAAAATATGAGCCTGGCGCTGGTCCGTCGTCGAGCCCTGCTTCTTGACGAACCCCTGTGTCTGCAGTCGCGAAATCGTCTTGGTGATCGTCGGCGGGCGCACGCCCAGCCGCTTGGCAAGAATGCTGGGTGACAGGCCGTCCTCATGCGCAAGTTGCAGCATCACGGCATCCTGTCCCGCATAGAAGCCGTGGCCGAGGAGCCGCATCGCCAATGCCGTCCGCGTCAGCCGCGCGGTCGATTGCAGACGATGAAGAATGAGGGGCTTACGATCCTTGACCATTCAAACTCCTGCTCGCTTTTCAGCGTTGTTCCGTTGATGATAAGACGGCTAGCTCTGTTTGGTGGATGGCAATTAACAGACAAAGTTTATTACGCAGATAGTTTCGTGGTGATCGCCAACTTGCTCGCGTAAAGATCGCTCACCAGAGTTGACCTAGACCCACTATTCGCCCGGCGAAACCGCGTTACAACGCTTATATGACAATCTGATGAAATTTGCCGACGAATTGGCAGCAAAGCAAAAATATGCATATTGCTTATACGTCGTATGATTTAGAGCGGACGTTCCCCCCACTCTCGGATGTCGATATAATCAAGCAAAGCGCCCCTATAGATGAGTTCCCGATGCCGACACCAGCAACACATACGATTGCAATCCTGCCGCTTGGCGCCCACGAGCAGCATGGTCCGCATCTGCCCTTCGAAACCGATGCGCTGATCGCAGCCGGCGTGGTCGGCCGGCTCAAGGCGGCGCTTCCGCAAACGCTCTCGGTCGAATTTCTACCGGTCGAACCCGTTGGCTATTCCGTAGAACACATGGATGTCGCGGGTACGAAAACGCTCGCCTTTGATGAAGCCGCGCATCGCTGGATCGGTATCGGCGAAGCACTTTCCCAACGCGGCATTTCGAAGCTCGTCATCCTGAACGCGCATGGGGGCAACTCACCCCTGATGACAATTGTTGCGACCGAACTGCGCGTCCGGTTCAATATGCTTGCGGTGGCGACGAGCTGGGCCCGGTTCGGTCTGCCGGAAGGTCTTATTTCAGCGGAAGAGAAAGCATTGGACATTCATGGCGGCTTCATCGAGACATCGGTGATGCTCGCGCTCTTTCCGCAATATGTGGATATGGCAAAAGCTGGAAATTTTGACACCCGCCAGCGCCAATATACGGAAGACTACAAGCATTTGCGGGCCTATGGTCCGCACGCCTTTGGCTGGAAGATGATCGATCTCAACCCTCAAGGCGTCGCCGGGGATGCGGCGCGCGCCACCGTGGAGGCCGGCGAGGCCATCATAGCCCACAGCATCAAGGGCCTTGTCGAACTCCTTGAGGATGTCGACCGGTTCGATACCTCCACTCTTACCTAGATCTTTCGATGATGCTCAACGCAATTGAATCACCCATTCACGCAATTCAAGGCAAAGGGTGTGGCAATATGTAATCTTATCACCTATATCGTGGGTCAATCCATTCAAAGAGGCGCACGATGAGTGAAGCTCAGACGACATCCGCTGCCGCGGCAGTGACGGGGCGCGCAGCCCAGATCCCTGTAACCGTATTGACCGGCTATCTCGGCTCGGGAAAGACCACGTTGCTCAATCGCATCCTGAGCGAAGACCACGGCAAGCGATATGCCGTCATTGTCAACGAATTCGGCGAAATCGGCATCGACAACGACCTCATCGTCGAATCCGACGAAGAAATCTACGAGATGAACAATGGCTGCATTTGCTGCACCGTTCGCGGTGACCTTATTCGCGTCGTCGAAGGCCTGATGCGTCGTCCGGGTCGTTTCGACGCCATCATCGTCGAAACAACCGGCCTTGCCGATCCTGTGCCGGTGGCCCAGACGTTCTTCATGGACGACGACGTACGCAGCAAGACCGCGCTCGATGCAGTCGTCGCGCTCGTCGATGCCAAGCATCTGCCGCTTCGCCTGAAGGATAGCCGTGAAGCCGAAGACCAGATCGCCTTCGCCGATGTCGTACTCTTGAACAAGACCGATCTCGTTTCCGCCGAAGAACTCGCGGCCGTGGAGGCGACTGTTCGTGCAATCAATCCGCATGCGGTCATTCATCGTACCGAGCGTGCCGGCATCGACCTGTCCCGCGTACTTGACCGCGGTGCCTTCGATCTGAAGCGGGCGCTCGATAGCGATCCACACTTCCTCGACCATGACCACCCAGACCATGCCTGCGGTCCGGACTGCGATCACCACCATCATGATCACGACCATGACCACCATGATCATGATCATGGGCACCATCATCATGATCACGTTTCGCCCATCCACGACGTAACGGTCCAATCGGTTTCGTTGCGGACCGGTGAACTCAACCCCGATAGATTCTTCCCGTGGATCCAGAAAATCACCCAGGAACAGGGCCCAAACATTCTGCGTCTCAAGGGGATCCTGGCGTTCAAGGAGGATCATGAGCGATATGTGATCCAGGGCGTGCACATGATCATCGAGGGCGACCATCAACGCGCCTGGAAGGATGGAGAAACGCGGGAAAGCCGGTTGGTCTTCATCGGCCGCCAACTCGATCACGCCGCCTTGAAGGCCGGCCTCGAAAGCTGCCTCTAGGATCACTTATGCCGACCATTGCACCGCTCGATCTGGCCAGCCATTGCGTTGACGCGCGCTTCGTCCAAGATATTCCTTTCTTTGCCTTGGCGGATGGTACCCTCCACAGGCTCGACCACGGTCACAAGACAACTGAGGTGCATGATGGTCTTCTGTGCGCCGTTCCCTCAGTCGATGGTAAGTTGTTGCTTACTGGAGGCGAAGACGGACGGGTCTGTGCCACGGGGCTCGATGGAGCAGCAAAGGAGCTTAGCAACCTGCCTCGCAAATGGATGACCGCGCTGGCGGCCGCGCCAAACGGGGCCATTGCCTTTGCTTCCGGGCGGTCTGCATGGACCCGTTCTGTCGACGGCACATTGCGCGAATTTGCGCATGAACGCAGTGTTGAGGGCATTGCCTTCGCACCGAAGGGTCTGCGCCTCGCGATTGCCCGCTATAATGGCGTTACCCTGCATTGGCCGGCAACCAACAGTCCGCCTACGGAACTCGAGTGGAAGGGCGCCCACGTATCGGTGGTCTTTTCGCCCGACAACCGGTTCCTCGTAACATCGATGCAGGAGAATGCCCTGCACGGCTGGCGTCTTGAAGACAATCGCCATATGCGCATGACGGGCTATCCGAACAAGGTGAAAAGCTGGTCGTGGAGTGCTAAGGGCAAATGGCTGGCGACATCCGGCGCGCCCGCTGCGATTATATGGCCCTTCGCCGGCAAGGACGGTCCGATGGGCAAGGCGCCGCTCGAGCTTGGGACGCGCGCGGACAGCCTCGTGACCGCGGTTGCCTGCCATCCGGCCGAGGAAATCGTGGCAATCGGCTATTCAGACGGGATGATTCTTGTTGGACGCTTTACCGACCAGAAGGAAGTCCTGCTGCGCCGACCCGGCAAGGGTGCCGTTTCCTCCATGAATTGGGATTCGTCTGGCCATCGGCTGGTCTTCGGTTCGGAAGCCGGTGATTGCGGTGTGGTCGACATTACAGCGTGATACCTGGCGTATTCATCAAACAGTCAACGCTTGAAGCAATTTTCTCGATGCCATCGTAAGGAATGCGGGCGTGGCCTGTGATTAACGTTGTGGAACGCTTGCTCGCCCAGTCTTATTGAAAAACACTTGTTGCCTGGCTGAGTAAATTAGCCGCTTGAACGCAAGAAAGCCCGGCGTGGCCGGGCTTTTGGGATGAAGTTTGCTGCTGCGATGGAGGTTCCGGTTGCGCGTTCGTTCGCCGCCGCTGTGATGCCG
>NZ_JBBNAM010000204.1:0-2731 GCF_037994425.1 Phyllobacterium sp. | reverse complement strand
TGAGCTGGGCATCGAGCCGCTCCAGCCGGTGTTGTGCATCGGTGATCACATCGACCTGGTCCTGGAACACGATCTGCTGGGCCGGATGGTCGAACTTCTGCGCCGCAAGCCAGCGGGCATGCGCTGGGCCCCAATTCTTGCGTCCGCTAAAGACCCGGCCATGGCGCAGCAGGAACGAGACAAGCTGCTGGCGCTTCTTGCGATTGCGGCGAGGGCGAGCATAGTGACCGAGCAAGCTCCACCGCCAGCCTTGTGAACCACTTAATATCGTGAGGCCGCAAAAGCCGACGTAGCCGAAATCAGAATTGCAATCGCTGCACACGGGAACAGTCTACGCGTGGCGTTTCCTTCCATTTCTCGCGCCCCGACCACCGGGCGAAAGACGAATGATAGGTGGCCGAACCTGCCCGTTCGTTTGCCAAGAGTTTAAATCTTCGTAAGGCGCCTGGTTGCCCCCCGACGAAGGTCCGCTGCGACCTTGGGCTCTCAGGTTCGAAATGAAATGGGGACGCCCGCTAATTGCCGTCTTGTCAATGACGGGAATGGTTCCTAGTCACCGTCCGCTACGATCAGGGTGCTTGCATGGCGTCATGTGCCTCCGCATGCGCTGCTAGCTGTTTGTTGCGTCGATCATCCTTCTTGCATGAAGGCCGCGCGGTAACCCGGCACCGCAAGGGGGCCGGGGGGTACATGGCCAACGGCCCCCACCCGCCTGGACCGCTTTGCTGGGCGCCTTCGCCATCCTCTCGCTTGTGCGAGATTGTGGCAGGGCGGCCCCGAGCGCCGCAGTGCGACAATGCCGCCGCCGATCTCATTCCACCCGGAAAAATGAGCGCTCGCCGGCAACAGAGAGTCGTGCGACAATGATTGCTTCGCCCCGGGGGCGTCGGCGTCGGTAGCGATAGCTCACGCCAAGCCCCGGCCCCCTCGGACGGACGCGCTATAAGGTGTTCCCAAATCAAAGGGAGGAGCCGCCATGCCGAAGATCAAGGCCAACAACATCACCATCAACTATGAGCAGCAGGGCAGCGGCGAGCCGTTGCTGATGATCCCCTACCTTGCTGCCGACAATGCATGCTATGCCTTTCAGGTCGAGGACTATGCCAAGCGGTTCACCTGTATCTCGCTCGACCCGCGCGGCGCTGGCGAAAGCGACAAGCCTGCCGGGGCCTATTCGACCGAGCTCTTTGCAGACGATGTTGCTGCCTTCATCGCCGCCATCGGGTTGGACCGCGTCCACGTCGCAGGGCTATCGTTGGGGGCGGCTATCGGCATGTGGCTCGCCGCCAAACATCCCGCGCGGGTGAAATCGTTGTCGCTCCACAGCACGTGGGCAAAATCCGACGCCTACCTTAAGGTTGTAGTCCAAGGCTGGCAGTCAATGGCCAAGGGCCTTGGCAGCGTAACCGAGATGATCATCCAAGGAATCTTGCCCTGGTGCTTGACGCCTGAGCTCTATGCCGCAAAGCCCGAGCATATCGAGGCAATCGAGTCCTTCGTGCGCAGCCGACCGCCCCAGCCGCTTGCCGCCTTCCTGCAACAATCCGAGGCGGTCATCGCCCACGATGCCACGACTCAGCTCGCCAAGATCAAGGCGCCGACCCTGATCACCTTCGGCCGCTACGATTTCGTCACCGGAGCCCGCTTCGTGGATGTGCTGAAAGGCGGCATCGCCAACAGCGAACTGGTAGTGTTCGAAGATTGCTCGCATGCCCCAATCTACGAAAACGTCGCTGAGTTTAACGCGAAGACGCTGGCCTTCCTGGGCCGACAGACAGGGTAAAGCCCGACCCGCGGGCTGTTGAGGCATGGTCCTCGCGAGGCAGTGGCTGCTGCGCCATCGGCCGCCGAAGTCCCTCGATCAGTGCTTCCGAGGGCGTCGCGCCACAGCCGCTCATCCTGGCCGACAGGAAGCAGCCCGCGTAACTCGACGGCCGCAAGCCCCTCGCAGAGGGCATCAAACTGGCAGGCCGCCTCGTCAATGGTCCGGCTGGCTACCGAGATGGATCGCGGCGGCTCGCCGCTCGCCGAAGTCGGCAAGTCACGTGTGCATGCGGAAAGGCTCCTCCTTAGCCTGTTCACGGAATGCCTTGCTGAAGCCATTCCAGAAACGAGTGAACTCCTCGAGGATATCAGCCTTCTCCAGGTTCGGTTCGGCGGGCCGAGGAATGAATCGAAGCAAACTTGACCGAGACGATCGGCATCGCATGATCCGCGCCACGGCGATGTTGTCGACATAGGCCAGAAATCATGGTGCATTTCGTCGCCGGCGATGACCGTGCGCTTCCAGGCGAGTTTCATGGCTGGCTACCCTCACCCCTACCCGCAGCCCACCCTCGCCCGTACCCATGGCCGGCGCGCTCTTCAAGACATTCTGGACCGTTGCCACGCTGAAACCGACGCTCTTCGCGATTGAGCGGAAGCTTTCGCCGGCAGTGCGGCGTGCGCGTATGTCGCTGGCGACGGCGTCCGTGACCAGTTTCGGCCGGCCGCCTGTCCGCCCCTCGGCCTTAGCCCGTGCGATGCCTTCCATTTGCCGCTCGCGCCGGATGGAAGTTTCAAACTCGGCAATCAGCGCGAGGACGCCCATGACCAGCTTGCCTCTACGACTTGTCGTATCAACGGCCGCATCGTCCAGCACCTTGAAGGCGACGCCCTTGCCGTCCAGCAGGGTCACGATGGCATAAAGATCGACGGCCGAGCGCGCCAGGCGATCGAGCTTCGTCACCAT
>NZ_JBBNAM010000203.1:0-6501 GCF_037994425.1 Phyllobacterium sp. | reverse complement strand
CATATAAAATAAAACTATAGAATTTCTCATATCGTGCTATTGTGTTTTTTTGCCAATTCATTGTAGCTGAAGGAGGCCGGTGTGAAAAACCTTAATCATATTCCATATTATCTCTACGATCATAAGGTTGTTTTGTACAAGGTCCTGTTTTCCGTTTCCATAGCGTTCCTTGTCTACTTCATACTCTTTGGAATCACTTGGTAACATTCACGGCAAAGGACGCGCGGCGGTTCCACGTCACGTGGCTCTGCTCTCTAAAACCCGCCATTCAACCGAAACCGAAGTTCGCAGACCATGAGAGGTTAATTTGACTATCCATGAATTCGACAACGATCTGAACATCATCGATATCGGTGTTTGGGAAAACGAAGGCGGAGCACTTCATCGCTTCAGCATGCATCACCACTATGGCCGGCGAATAGAGAAGAACGGATCCTGGACGGTTTACCACGTCTACACCGGGCTTCCCGCTGAAATGGGCAAGCACGCCACGACAGGACTGAATGAGACCACCGCCACTTCGATGATGTTATCGCTCAATTCAAACAATGCAGAGCGCCGTCGGGTATCAAGGGTAAAACGGGCATTGATTGACACTCCACCAACTGATTTTCCTTGAGGACGACGATATGACGCTAACTTTCCCCAACCGCAGCCGCAGCTATGATACGGCTCACCAGCGCGTACGATTTCTTGGCTATGATGGGTTGTTTGAGGTTCCATTTTTCATCGAGGCTGCAGCCTTCCCGGGTGCCACCCATGCAGCAGAAGAAGATTGTCTTGCCGCATTCGACGCCGAGCGTGCAATGATTCTTGATGTGGCACGGAGAGTTTATTCATACGGTCGCAAAAATATGTATGTGTTGACACCAGCCGATTTCAAACGCGGAACGTCAACTGGCCGATCCTCGTAAGACACGAGGCTCCATGCCCCGATGAGCTCGTCGCGCAGACTTTTGTGATCCATCGTATTTCTCCTCGCCAACGGCTTCAGGTGCGTTGCATATCGCCATCGATCGGCACGATTTGGCCGGAGATCGATTTGGCGGCGTCGGAGGCAACCGTTCAGGATTGAAGCCGGTCGGTGAGGGTATTAAGGAATGGCGGATTGATTGGGGTCCCGGCATCCGCATTTACCTCACTTGCGATGGCGCGAAGCTCATAATCCTGCTCGGTGGTGGAACCAAAAGCCGACAATAGGCTGATATTGCTCGGGCTCTTCAACGATGGGCCGACTACAAGCAGCGCAAGAAAACAAAGGAGTGAAGGCGATGGCACTGTCTCGCTGTTTCAAGGACACCGTGAAGGCGCGAGCTGAGCGCGATCCAGGGGTTTCGAGCAGCACTTCTTGGCGAGGCTGTTGAGGCATTCGCGGCGGGTAATGCGGATTCCGGCAAGGCGCTGATACGAGACTACATCAACGCGACCGTCGGCTTTGATCAGCTCAGCGAAGCTGTGGCGATGGATCCGAAGAACTTGATGCGGATGTTCGGGCCACGCGGCAATCCGCGCCTTGCCAATCTCTCGGCGGTCCTTCGGGAGCTCAATCGTCGTGAAGCGGTACATTTTAAAGTCGTGCCCGAGCGTTTGCCCGGTTGACGGGTCGGGCGCCTGCATTAGCGGAATCGCCAACTGATCGGTTACCGCTGTTTGCTGGTTCTGCACTGATTTCTAACACGTTGTTTTATCCCCTATTAGATCATGACGAGCCCCGTCGCGAAAAGCCACACCGCTGTCACGGCTAATGTTGTGAGCGTCCTCGGGATTCCCGAGCGTGCGAAATCCACGAAACTCAACTGAGCGCCCGCACTTGCCGCCCGCTCGGCAACGATGATGTTACACATGGAACCGGTCAGCAACAGATTGCCGGCGAAGGTCGACAGAAGCGCAAGTCCGGTCAGCACGCCGTCCGGGAGGTCGGGAACTCGCTTGAGGATAAGAATGACGGCCGGTACGTTGCCAATCGTGTTGGAGGCGGCGAGTGTCAGTGGCGTCACCACCGAAAGCCATTCCTAAATTGCTGCAGCTTGCTCACTATGGTCAATTGAGGCGAAATACTTCGGCTAGGAACGCCTTCACCGCCCCTTGAGCCGCCTCGGTCGCCGCTTCGTCGAAGCCCGCTGTCGTACCGAATTCCACGCAAGCGTCGTCGTAAGTGAGGGGCCTGCGGGTCTCGATGTTGATTATCTTCCCGTCGTCTTCGCGGTGCTGGCATTTGCGTGGGGTTTGTCCCTTTTGAACTATAAAGCCCAACGGGTTGATCGAATCATCGAAGGAATGCAGCGCACCCGGATATTCTGTCATTGTAACATCCTTGCCGATCGCGCGAAGCCGTTCGATATAGGCGCGGCAAGGCGCGACAAGGGCCGAGTCGTCGGCCGCGCCATGAAACTCGCGAATTGGTGCGTCGGCAATATCAAATTCACCGACAAGCTCAATGTTGCACGGCGGATATACCGGAAGATGCGCGGCGATGCGCGCTCCGGTTGGCCCGTAGAGGTTCTGGAAGCGCCGCATGCTTGAGTAAAGCGCCGCGAAACCTCCGCGTGAAAAGCCCATCACCGCAATGCGTGACGGGTCAATGCGCGGGTGTGCCGCCAGCACCTCGACGGCGCGATAGGTGTCGTAAATCTGGGCGAAAAGACTCAACTGCGACTCATTTTTCCGTGCCCGATATATCCCGCGCCCGCTAAAACTGTTGAGGCGGAGCGTGGCGACTCCCATTTGGTTGAGAAAGTCACGCCACCCCAGCGCCGAACCACTCTTGTGTCCATCGGAGCCATGCAACAGCACGACTGCCGGCAAGTGTGCGTTCCAATTGGGAAACCGGAGTTCGCCGGTGAGCATTACGACGACGCCGTTCACCTTATCACCCCGCAGGAACTGCTCTTCGGTCAGGGTGAGCGACGGCACCTTCAATGTTTCATCGGGTGGGAATTTTCGCCGAAGGTCCTCGGCATGACCGTGCATGGCGAGCAGCGCCATGACGAACAGACTGATGGTTACCGTTAGAAAGCCTCTCACGGCGAAGCGCCTCCGGGCTAACAATGCCTCAGTTTAGCACGTTTCGGTTGCGGAGAAAAAAGGACGGCCGTCCAACGGTGAACGCCGGACGGATCCTTGCGAGCCGACTCGTTTTGGTGGTCGAAACTGGCCAGTCACATATTACATATCGACCCTGAGGATTTCGGTAAGACCGCTATGGGAAAGTCTAAAAGCATCACCCTTTGATGGTCGTTGTTACCCAATTTTGAGTCAAAGCAACCATTCGCTCGGCAGTAGGCCCCAGCAGCCGAAGAGCCATTCGCGAGAAGCATCCGTGCCGCGCTCCTCCTGATGGCGGATTTGCGTTCCGTCGGCCCGAGCTTCGTCTCACACGATCGCGCCATCGCTGGTCAGTCCGGGACATGACTCATCCGCGGATATTTTTCCGAAAAGGCGGCCGCGAGGCCTCCCGCCATACGCGGGCTGTCGATCAGGACGCCCATTTCGGTGTTGAGCAGCACCGACCGGGGATCGAAGTTGAACGAGCGGTGAAAATCTGTCTTTCGTCGTCGCCAAGAGTTTTGGAGTGGAGGCTCCCGACGGACGATCCGGCGAGGCTCCGAGCGTCGAGCTTGTCCCCGTGTTGAATGGTCCGACTTGAGTTCATAAAGTCGCACTTGGCGTCTGGGCCGCGACGAACGCTGTACCGGTCTGCGCAGCGATCTCCCGTGGGTGCGCCGTCCTGGGCGGCCCAGCTCAGAGGAGCCAGCGGAGCTTTCAATCCCGTCAGGACCAGGTCTTTGAATTTGCGGGGCCTCGCTGCGATGGGTACCGGACATCCAGAACGGCGTCGATAAGGTCAAAGGGCGATCTCGAGCCGACAGAGACAATCCTCAACGACGCCAGGCGCGATGCGTAGGGCGACGTCGGCATTTTCCATATGCGTAGCGCCTTAGAGAGGCTACGCCCACGTTTAAACGCGAGGGTGCCAGGGGAACGGGCGCAGCCTTACTCTTCTTCGGATATCCCTGTGCAATCTGGCGAGCGCGCTTTTGCCAGTGCGCGGGCTGCTGCGCGATACATGGCTGCACTCGCAATCTGAATGAGCCCAACCTGACACGCTGTCGCGCGCCCTTCAACGCGACATGCTTTGATTGTTTGGTTGGCGTCAACGCTAGATGGCAAACAGCTGCCGCAGCCAGCCCACCATGCCCTTTCCCCCTTGTGTCGGAAGGAAGCGGCGGACATAGCGTGCCGTCGTTCCAGCGCTCACATTGGCGCCGAAATGACAGTAGCACACCATCCGGTGCAGTTGATGATCTGTGAGTTCGAAGAAGCGCTTTGCTTCGCCATAGGTATCATCGGCAAGGCCCGATGCGCGAAGCTGCGGATCCTCGAATGCCACCGTGATAGCCGAACCATCAGCGCGCATCGCATCGCGGGTCCCGGCCGACTGGAACTCGGTCTGATAGAGTGTGAGAAGCCGCCGCTCTGGATTGCGCTCAAGGAGCTCCGCCCAGCGTTCGATACGCTCGTTGCGCGACAAGATCTGCCGCGGGTAGTCGGGATCAGTTCTGTCAAGGACCTCAAGTTGTTCAAGAGCGAGATGTTTCATTCTGGCCTCCTATGTAAACGATACCTGGTCCGCCCAAAATGCCAGTCTTGGCCCACAAGCCAACGTGACTCGGTCAAGCCCTGAAGTCCAATCACGATCATTGTCCGGACCACATTTTTCACGAAGTTGTGCAGATTGCCGCGCGCTTTTTCAGCTCACGGAATCGTATAAACGCTAATCTCGTCGCTAATGCCGCGCAGCATCACATTTTGCGACTGGGGCGTCAGCCCGCGCCGGGTAAGAATGTCGGAGGCGCGCGGATCGTCAAGCACGGAACCGGTGGCGAAAATCTCGCGCGATGTCGCTAGGTGCTGTACGCGCGAGGCAATGTTCACCGTCTGCCCGAAGTAATCCTGTCGCTCATTGAGGTTCACCGCAATGCACGGCCCTTCATGGATGCCGATCTTCAATAAGAGATCCTCGCTGCCGCGCTCGCCGTTGAGCTTCAGCATCGCCTCGCGCATCCGCATTGCCGCACTGACCGCACGGTCAGGCGTCGGGAAGGTCGCCATCACCGCGTCGCCAATGGTTTTGACAACGGCGCCTGCCTCGGCACTGACGATGTCGTTGAGAATTCCGAAATGCAGCCTGACGAGGTCGAAAGCCGCAAGATCGCCAACCCGTTCGTAAAGTTCGGTCGAGCCGCGCAGATCAGTGAAAAGGAATGTGAGGCTGGTGATTTTCAGCCTCTGGTCAACGTCGATCGTGTCGGTCCGGTAGATATCGCGGAACGTCTGATTGGAAAGAAGCCGCTTGGCGGTCAGGAACGGCCGGCGATGACCGAGCAGGGCATGGAGTCCTTCGTTGGCCACACACACTGAAGGCAGGACGCGAACGTCGGTATGGTTTTCCAGCGCAATGCGCAACGGACCCGGGCGAAGGGTGAGCGTCTCATTGTTGCGATGCAGGCGATCAAAGACGAGCGAGAGGCTCTGGCGCTCCCGCGTCGGCTCGCCCTTGACGTCGATGAACTGCGCCGAATGCGTTACCGGCTCAAAGATAATGACGAAATCCGCCGGCAACTGCAGCACGAGTACCGCCTTTTCGCCAGGCGGCAGCTCAAGCGACTCCAGAATGATGTCGTCGACTTTTGCTTCAAAATCCTCCTCCGGCAGATCGACGCCCGAGCCCCAATAGATCTGGCGGAAATATTCAAGCGGTGGCAACAGATGCGGATCATGCGCCTCGATATGGCGCACGCGCGGGCTCACCGTGAACGTCACCTCGACCATCTCGTCCAGCGTGGGCTCATAGCCCGCCGCGCAAAGCGCGCAGGTATATTCATCGCTCTGCACGGTCTTTAGCGAAGTATTGGCGTCAAGCACCCCGCCGCAGCCCGGGCACAAGACGTTCCACGACATGTCGAAGATGCCAAGGCTCGAGGCGTGCAGGAACCCGTTGATCGTCTGCTCTTCGTCAAGACCCTCGCTGGCGGCAAAGGCGAGCACGTTGACACGGCAAAGCTTCCTGTCGGGGGCTTGATGAACAAGCCGCTCGATTGCGTCGACGATGTTCGGCTGGACCGACTGACGCAGCACGCCAAACAGTGGCTGGGTATCATCCATACAACCATTTTATACCGAAACCGGGGGCGAGGAACAGGGGATTCTGGCCTCGCCATGGCCGCAAATGTCAGGAGTGATGCGTGGCCCGGGCCAGTTATCCACGCTCGCCCATCACCTTGCCGGGGTTCATGATGCCGTTTGGATCAAACGCCTGCTTGATCGAGCGCATCAGGCCAAGCTTCACCGGATCGCCTTCCGATAAAAGTTCCGGTCGCTTTTCAAGCCCGATGCCGTGCTCGGCCGAAAACGAGCCGCCCATCCGGCGAAGATTGGCATAGACGATCGCCTTGGCGCGCTCCTTGTCGGGAAATGCCTTATCGCCGGCAACACCGATAT
>NZ_JBBNAM010000202.1:0-3367 GCF_037994425.1 Phyllobacterium sp. | reverse complement strand
CTCTGCAAGGCGTTTTAACAGGAACGGGTGTTACTCGAATGAAAAGCCCACATTTTCGCGTAAGGGATCTGAAGTTTGCGGAACGGGTCGTTGCAACAATCGACCGACGGCTGTGCAGACAGCTAGCGGTTCTCAGACGAACACGGGCAAACGGTGTGCCAACGGACCAGGAAATTGGGCTGTTGGCGAGGCTCTATGACAGCAAGCGACGAGCTTCTGATCGACTTAAACACGTTCAAGCTTTTCTAGCGTAAAGTCTCAAAGCAGTCGTCGGCGCTAGAACCACCACCGGGAAGGCTTCTAGGTTGTATCGTCTTGGGTAAAATTGGAGGATGAGATGTCGAAGCCAATGGAAATCCGTCCGTTTGGGATAGCGATCGACGTCAAACCAGGTGGTTACCGTGTGGTGAAGAGCATCCAGCAGATGAGCGAGATACTTCTCGACAGATGGCCGGAGGATAAGCGGAACGACGACTGGGAAGTGGCTCGCGCCGCATGCGCGAGAGCGCTAGATACATGGACCAGTGCCGAGGCAGCACGAGCTGCGTTCATCATGGCAGCGCAGGCAGCCAACATACATGTAGACGCGGATGCGTCAGGGTCGAGCCTCCCAAAAGTCGGAGACCGATGGCTGTAAAACGGTCCGGGCATGGACCTTGGCAGAGGGCTGCGTCGAATCGGCCCTTGGCCTCAACCTTCTCAGCGAGCACTGCAATCGCGTGTGGTCGCCCCGGGTATCTATGTCTGTCCATTGACGAGTACGACTTTTACGCTAGTATCGTGCAGGTATTCTTATTCTGGTGCTTCCTCCTAGTTGTTCCCCCACTCATACCCCGCTAGGTCGCGGGGTTTTCTTTTGTCGTGGAGGGAGAGAAATTACAGATTTTACCGCAAGTATCCGGCGTGAGTTTTGTCGCTAGCCAATATTAGCGGTTGCTGTAAAGATGTTTTGTCTGCCTCTCCTTTGGCGCAGCAGGGAGGTTCAAAGGTCGGCTGGACCCCTTCTTTGAACCTCTCACCTCACTGATCTGCGAGACCTAGCCAGACGGTCGGCCCGACCCGATTGTTATTTCTCTTCAACCGAGATCCCTTTTTCCCCGATGGAGATATCAACGCCAGCGGGTTTGCTCTCTTCGCGATAAATGTAGATACCCATACCCACTACAATGACGAGCAACGCGCCAATAATCAAAAAAAGACCGTTACGATTGTTCATGCCAGCTCCTGTTTGTCGACACCTTGAAATAGGCGGCGATTTGGCATTGGCAACTGCAGCTATCGGAAGGCCTTTTACATATTAGTTATCGCGTAAATACGAAATTAACATTGTGCCCTTAGCTTCCGGCACGTTGCTCGTGGAGCCTATCCCCAGCCCCTTCACGATCAAACGGGCGTACGGTCGGGGCTTCAGGGCGAATTTGCTCCAACCGTGCGCCCTATTCGGACTTGTCCAGGACAAGAAGGGAAGTCTCTGCCCCCATGCGGCACGCCCTATCCGAGAGTTATGCTACTTTCGCCTCGCCCGTAGCTGGAAGCTCGTTCTTCGTCTCCACTCGCTCGCAATTATTACGATTGAGATCCCGCCCATTTCCAAAACCCAGTTCCACCTGAGCCCTAAAATCCGGCTGCCGATGAAGACATCGAAATGATGAAAAGACGCTGCGCGAATTACTACGAACCCTAGCACAAAAGTCAAACCGATTAGGCCGAGCCTTGTCTCCTTTGGCCACTTTCTAGCCCAGAAGCATAGGACCACAATTGCGACAACGAGTGCTGCCGCAAGGCCAAAAATGAACTCAGCTTGCACTGTCCGACGTTGGCCATACCAACCGCCCGAATAAGCAATCATGCGACCAAGCTCTGTCAGGCCAGACTGGAGATCGAGTTGCTTGTTTATGCCGAGAAGGAAAAACAGGACGGAAATTTGGCGCCAGATCTGGGCATCGGTAGGGCTGCGCCTATGATTATGCCGGATACTACCACCGGTTATCCAGCAACTGAGACAGGCGGCGAAGTAGAAAGCAACGGTCATCCACCCGCCAATGGTCGGGTCTCCAAGATGGGGATACCAACTAAACTCGTGCGCCACTTTCGCCCCTTGGGAAAAGAACCTTTTACATATTTGCCGTTCGGGTTCTCGTCGCCAAGTTGAGCTTTTGACGTACTCGTAACGCGCAGGCTCGCGATGGCTTAGACCGACTGGCAACCGTTCGGACACAGGCGTATGATGATGCGCCTGTCCCCCGTACACGGGCGACTCGGCGGTGGCCCTGAGGATTATGCCAGCCCATTCACACGCCCCAGGGCCTTCGCTACGACATCGCTGGCAAGTGATAGTGATAGCCCGCTTCGGCGGGGCTTTTTTGATGGAACAACGCCGACGAGGCTAGGGCAGATTGAACCCGCCCCTGAGCATGAAGGCGACCACGCCCATGATGATTCCGGTAGTGATCGCTCGATTGACCCATTTCAGCGTTCCGCCGATATCGTCAATCTTCTTATCCAGCGACGTAAAGCGGGCGTTCATGTTGTTGAACTGCTCACCTCGCTTGGCGTCCTCGATGTCGCTCATCCGCTGACCTCGTTCCAGATCGCCAACGCGCTGGAGGATCGTAGTGTGCTGGTGTTCGAGTGAGACGACGCGCGAGCGCAGATCCATATCAGTTTCCGTTGGCGTCAATTCCCCTGCCCCTTGAAAATGCGCATGCCTTGCACTGGTTTCATGATTGACCGGAGACATCCGATCGACTATCCCGCCGCGGCCGCGCTCATATGCCCCGAGGCGGCCCTAGGAGGGTCCGATCTGCCTGTAAGGGTCGGACCCTTGCTTATTTCCGGCAAGCCGCATCAGCGTGGCACTGCTTGTTGTTCGACGAGATGGCTGGACCGGCTAGAACGTCCTGAGACGCCGCCCGAGCCGCTTCTGGGCTCTGGAACCGGATGAACTGATAGCCAGCCCCGTTAGTCGCAGGCGCTGTCCGGCAGCCCGCTATCGCGCATGAAAACAAGACAACGGTCGCGATCCGAAAGCTTGCGGAAACTCGCATTGTTCTTCTCCAGGTTATCGATGCGGGCAAGCGCTTCCTTGGCTGCCTCAGCTTGGACAGCAGCGCGCTCCTCAGAGCGTCCGATGAGCTTGGCGGGGTAGAAGGCTAGCATCGCGCCTAGCGCCGCCCCCGCGCCAAGCTTGAGGTAGTCGAGCAGACCGAAGCCGAACATCAGGTTTTCCAGCCCATTCGCTTGGCAAGCTTCCACCAGCCGACAGATAGGCCAGCGATGGCAGCGGATACGGCGAGGTTGATGGAGTCGGCGACGGTCGGGTCAGTGGTGAGAATGCCCTCGACCTTCTCACTAATCAGCCCCGAAG
>NZ_JBBNAM010000201.1:0-3001 GCF_037994425.1 Phyllobacterium sp. | reverse complement strand
AAATCAAATTCAACGCCGGTCATCGCTTCGTGCAGGGCAGTGTTGACAAAGTTCAGCCAATCCTGATCGCCGCGCTTGACGCCGCAGGCATAGGTCTGCGGGTTCCAGCCATAGCCCGCATCCTTGTAGCGGCCGGCATTCTGCGTCATGTACCAGGCCAGCGAGGACTGGTCCGTTGCTGCCGCATCGGCGCGTCCGGATTCGAGCGCCTGATAGATGAGGTCCACTGATTCATATTGATCGACCTTGGCTTCCGGCAGGGCGGCATGAACCATGCTTTCCGCATAGACATTCTGCAGCACGGAAATGGTAACGGCTGATCCTGCTGCCTTGAGTGCCGCGTAATCGGCATATTTGCTGTCGGCCTTGAGCATCAGGCCAACGCCCTCGCGGTAATAGGGGATGGTGAAGGCGATCTGCTGGGCACGCTCGCCCGTCACCGTCATGAACTGACAGGTGATATCGACCTTGTCGGTGGTGATATTGGGAATGCGCGCATCGGAGGACTGGTTAACGAACTCGATCTTCTCCGGGTCGTTGAAAAGCGCCTTGGCAATGATGTGGCCCATGTCGATGTCAAAGCCTTGCAGCTTGTCGTCGGCACTCTTGAAGTGCCAGGGCGCGTTGGTGCTGCCGGTCCCCATAACCAGATGGCCGCGGGCCAGAACCTCGTCGAGCTTGCTCTTGGTCTCCTGGGCGAATGCGCTGATTGAGGGCAGCGCAACGAGAGCGGCCGCAATGGCCGCAATGTAAAGTCGTTTGGACATCTTGTTCCCCTATCCGTCAAAGCGAATGTTTTAATAGTAATCCATTATAATGGAATATAATACCTAATAATGGATGGCTTATAGAATTACAGCAGCTTCATCTTGTCAAGCGCGTTTTGCGGGACGCGGCCCGGCAAGCATCGTACCCACTTCGACGCGTTTAATCGCCGTTTCGTTTTCAAAAGTCGGCAAACAGAACAGTAAGGCCCGCATGAGGCGATGCGGGCCTTAAAAAACGCGCTTCGAAATCGCGCGACAGTTCTTTACGCAGCAGCTGCGTTGACGTGACTTTCGGCAAGGGTGGTCAGCGCCTTGTCGGCATTCATCTCTTCATGAAGGTTCTGTTCAAGGAGCGCTGCACAGTCATTGCGTCCGAGCTGTTTTGCCCAGGCAATCAAGGTGCCGTAACGGGTGATCTCATAGTGTTCGACGGCCTGACCAGCGGCAATCAGGGCCGCATCGAGCACCTGATCACTGTCGACTTCGCCGGCAATTTCATCCGCTTCCTCAAGGATTCCGTCGATCGCCGGGCAATTCACACCACTTACGTCAACACCATGGAGTTTGAAGACCTGCTCGAGGCGGTCGATCTGCACCTCGGTTTCCTGCAGATGCTTCTCCAAGCCCATTTTCAGGTCCTGATCCGTTGCCTTGTCGATCATTTCGGGCAACGCCTTCACGATCTGGTTTTCCGCATAGTAGATGTCACGCAACGTATGGACGAAGAGATCATCCATCGTTTTGATATCCTTGGAAAAAAATCCCATTTCATTCTCCGTTCGATTGGAACATGCATAACCGTTCGGCGTTGCTTAGGCGGCCGCATGCGGAAAGATTTCGGTTCGATTTGCAAAGGAGAAACGGGGGCTGGCGCGAATGGTTCCTGAAAAGATATGGTCGTGAAGGCGTAAGTGTCGCCGGCCCGGCGCTAGAGTCGCACGGGTGGATCAAACCTGCCCTTCCCGGCGATCTCGACCAGGAAAGTCTTGCCGGCGTGCGGATTTTTTTGCCGTGCTACATCGGTCATCTCGCCATAGGCGCTCGTTACGATCAGATTTGCGGTGTCAACGCCGATGAAGGCTGGACAGGTCGGCTGCGGCACCGGCATTGCAATGGTGCGGATACGCTTTCCCGACGGGTCGAAAACGTTGATTGCCGATCCGCCCCAGCACGCATTCCACAGATTGCCGTGCGCATCGACAACCGAGCCGTCAAGGCCGCCTTTTCCCTTGTGCGTGTGAAAGGCGAGCGGCTCGCCATTGGGCAGTCCGGTTTCAGGATCCGTATCGACCCGCCAGATGATGTTTGGCCCCATGTCGGCGAAATAGGCGGTGCGGCCATCGGGCGCAAAACAGATCGAGTTGGCGATCGAAATATTGCCGTAGAGCTTGCGCAGTTCGCCCTCACGATACCAGTAGATGGAACCGGCGTCCTGTTCGGCTCGCTTGCCCATGGTGCTTACCCAGAAGGCGCCTGCCGGATGAACGCGCGCATCATTGGAACGTGTTGCCGGATTATCGGCCTCGATGGGTCGGTGCATGACCGAATGGCCGGTTGAGCGATCGCGGACAAACAGCCCGGTCTCCGTCAGGACAAGCTGTCGCCCATCGTCAATCGCGGCGAGCGCGCTTGCCATCTGTCCAAGGCTATGGACCTGTGCCTCGCCGCCGCCAAGCGACTTTTCAAAGAGCCGGCCGGCAAGAATATCGAACCACCACACCGTATTGGTGCGCGGATCGAAACCCGGCCCTTCCCCGAGTTCGCAGGGCGCATCATGAAATATGCTGATCTTCGTCATGAGGCGCTATCTGGCGCAAACACAAGGTCATAAGCCTTTACCGTCGCCTTTGCCCGCTCACTGACAAAAGACGCCGTGGCGCCCACCTTGTAAAGGCTGGAGCCAAGGCCAAACGTACGCACGCCGACCCTGGCATAGGCGGCAAAGCCGTTCTCATCAACGCCCCCGACTGCGCCAATGATCGTTCCCTGTGGCAAGACGGCGCTGATTGCCTTGATTCCATCGGGGCCAAGGACATTTGCAGGAAAGAACTTCAAACCGGATGCGCCAGCCTTCAGGGCCATCAGCGCCTCCGTTGGCGTGAAGACGCCTGGCATTGTGACCATGCCGGCGGCGAGCGCCGCGTTCAATACGGCCGTATCGACGTTGGGGCTGATCATCAGGCGTCCACCGACGGCCGACAGCCGCGCAATGTCGGCCGCATCAAGCACGGTTC
>NZ_JBBNAM010000200.1:0-3060 GCF_037994425.1 Phyllobacterium sp. | reverse complement strand
ACCCACGATCCGTTCCAGATTAGCAAAGACCCGGTAGCGCTTTTCAGCGTGCAACTGGTCGATCGCGTCTTCGAAAAACCGACGATAGTCCATGAATTGCTCCTGTATCATGAACGTAGTAGCGTTTCTGCCTGGCAAAATCCATTAGGAGTTAATGGTCAATTTGCCACGTCTTCAACGAAACTCTAACCATAAAATGTTGAAGCCGGCAAAAATTGTCGAAGACATCGCGTGATCGCGGGTGCGAATCTGGCCGCTATGACAATGTGAAGATTCACCCTACTTGCAATTTATACGTTCCCTTTACCCGCATACCACGTAAGGTGCATCGCATTGGCGAGACGGCTAGCTTCCAATGGCTGTCTCGATACGACAAGATCAACTCTGGGCAACAGAATGGGGACCAAGGGGCTGTGTCAATGACCGTGCTTGTGACCGGCGGCGCTGGATATATCGGCAGCCACATGGTCTGGGAATTGCTGGATGCTGGCGATTCCGTCATCGTACTTGATCGTCTATCAACGGGCTTCGACTGGGCAGTGCCGCGCGAGGCGAAACTGATCGTCGGTGACATCGCGGATCAGAGCCTCGTTCGTCAGACCATCGAGCGCAACTACGTCGACGCGGTGATCCACTTTGCCGGATCGGTGGTCGTGCCGGATTCTGTCCGCGATCCGCTCACTTACTATGAGAACAATACCTGCAAGTCGCGGGCGCTGATCGAAGCGGTCATCAAATCAGATGTGAAGAATTTCATTTTCTCGTCGACCGCGGCCGTTTACGGCGATGCCGGCATGAAGCCTGTGACCGAAGATGGAGCGACGCTTCCGGAGTCGCCGTATGGCTTTTCCAAACTGATGACGGAATGGATGCTGCGCGATACCGCTGCCGCCCATGATTTTCACTATACGGCGCTACGTTACTTCAATGTGGCAGGCGCCGATACGAAGGGACGCACCGGTCAATCGACAAGGGGCGCTACCCACCTCATCAAGGTGGCGTGCGAGACCGCCCTTGGCAAGCGGCCCTATATGGAGATCTTCGGTCACGATTTCCCGACGCCGGATGGCACCTGTGTGCGCGACTATATTCATGTCAGCGATCTTGTAGCGGCGCATCGCCTGGCGTTGGAGCGCCTGCGCGCTGGCGGCAGCAGCATGGTGGCGAATTGCGGCTACGGCCGCGGCTTTTCCGTCAAGGAAGTCATCGAGAGCGTGGAACGTGTACATGGCTCACCCATCGACGCCCGACTGACCGTGCGCCGCCCGGGTGACGCGGCCTCTGTCGTCGCCGACAGCACCAAAGCGCGCCTTGATCTTGGCTGGCAGCCCAAGCTTGACGATCTCGACACGATCGTCGATTCAGCGTTGAGATGGGAAAAGGCGCTACAGCACCGCAACAATAAGGGCTGAGATTCTCGACCTTACTTCTGTTTTGGCTCCTTCTTGAGCGGCAGCATCAGGCGAAGGGTGAGGAGCGTTACCAAGGATATGATGATCGCGACATCGTAGCTTTCGAGCCCGACCGAGACCCCGATTGCCCCCGTCGACCAGATGCTTGCCGCGGTTGCCGTCCCTCGCACGGAATCCTTCAGCTGGAGAATCGCCCCTCCGCCGATGAATCCCACGCCGGTGATCAATCCTTCTACGATGCGAGCCAAGGCCTCGGGACTCTCTGCCATCGGACCCTCGGCGCCTTGAACAAATCCGCAGCTTGCGAGGGCAACGAGCGGAAAGGTACGCAAACCCGCACTGCGCTCCTCCTGCTCACGCTCCCATCCGATCGGGAAGGCGAGAATATAGGCCACGGCAAGGGCGAAGGCGTGTGGAAATATCGGCAGCGTATTGAGGTAGTGAAATGTTTCAAGCAAGTCCTGTTCCCCGGATCGTTGTAAACGTGCAACACAACGCCAGGTAGTAGCAAACAGTTCCCAATGAGGTTTGTTTGGCAGTGCGGTGCGCAGGCTGCGGCGCCGCGACACATTGCCATTGATGTCTTAAGGCTGGAAAAGGGGAACCTTCGTCTCGGGGAACGGTTGTTCATCTAACGAAGCGTAAGTTTGGAGCTTGATCAATGGACGGCCGAAACCGTACCTACGAAAAACAACTCTCGCAGATCTTAAGACGACAGATCTCCCAGTCGTCCTATAGGTCAGCCATACGTGCTGCGGGTATTTACAAGGTCGAAGAGACCTTTCCGGAAAGCCTTCTCGACCAGCTGAGGCGTCTCGACGATGCCGAGCGTGCCAATCGCAAATAGATCGCTCTATACTGTTGTGAAATGAAAAAAGGCGGGCCAGAAGCCCGCCTTTTTCGCGATTAGCTGGTGTTTGCCCTTAGGCGGCAAGCGCCAGGTCGCTTGTCTGGTCGAGAGCCGAAGAAACTGCCTTGGCTTCCGCCTCCGGGCCCATGGCGACACCCTCGATACGCACAACTTCCACATCGGTCATGCCGAGAAAGCCAAGCGCGGTCTTAAGGTAGGGGACTGCATGATCAAATGCAGCGGCCGGACCACTCGAGTAGACACCGCCTGATGCGATGACAATGTAGACTTTCTTGCCGGTGACAAGGCCCTTCGGGCCTTCGGCGCCGTAGCTGAATGTCTTGCCGGCGCGGGCGATATGATCGACCCAGGCCTTTAGTGTCGAAGTGATATTGAAGTTGATGAGGCCCGTCGCGATTACGATGGCGTCCGCAGCGAACAACTCATCCACGATGGCGTCCGACACGCCCACAACACTGTGCTGACGAGGTGAACGCGATTCGGCCGGCGTATAGATGCCAGACGAGTAATCTGCATCGATATGCGGAAGCGGATTGCTTGCTAGATCACGGTTGACGATTTTGCTGCTGGGTGTCTTTGCCTGCAGTTTCTGGGCAAGTTCGGTTGCGACGCGCGTGGAGTGCGAAGCTGCGCCGCGGGGGCTCGATGTGACGAGAAGTATGGAAGACATAGCCTAAGTTCCTTCTATTGGACTGTCTCGGGAGAGAACTGATGGCTGTAATTTGGTACTCGACATCCATTTAGAAAACTGGGAAAATATCGATCTAATCCATCTAT
>NZ_JBBNAM010000199.1:0-32392 GCF_037994425.1 Phyllobacterium sp. | reverse complement strand
CCGCCCCCGTATAAAACACTGACATTGTTTCCTCTTCACTGGTTGCTCGCGAGATCGCGAAAAGAGAATTCGAACTGCAATTGCAGCACAAGACCAGCCAACGTAGCCAGATTGCACTTTGCTCACTACACATCCGTTCGGTGATTTAGTTTGCGAGATCCCGCCGATCAGGAGAAAACCAATCTACTCCGCCCCCTTACACGATCATTCGAGTAGTGATTGAGACGTGAGCTAAGATATGCCCCCGACGTTTCGAAAGAAACTCATTCTCCCAACCGTTGTTCCCGCGCAAAATTCTACCGAAAGGCGGCACAAATTCGTAATCTCTATCGTATTAATCGTGTAACGAATGTTCGAAGATTGGGAACCAAGAACGGAGAGACGGTCCTCATGGCTTCCACCGATTATACGCCGCGGAGCACCACCATTTGGCATGATCGCCGTGTTACCAGGCAACGAGCGACGGTGATCCTGCTTTTTGGGACAGCATTCGCCTTCCATATAGCGATTCTGCTCAACCTGTTGCCGTCCTGAGAAACCCGCCATTTCTTCAGTTCAATCTCAATGTGACGATGTCCACTGTCAGCCTGTTTACCCCGATCGAGTTCGGTGATCTTTTTCTCCCCAATCGTATCGTCATGGCCCCGATGACGCGCCGGCGCGCGCTCTATGGAAAGATCCCCGGCGAACTCAACGCACTCTATTACAAGCAGCGTTCGAGCGCCGGATTGATCGTTTCGGAATCGGTAGAGGTCGATCCATTCAGCGCGATCGATGTGCCGACCCGCCCCGGACTTACCAATGCCGCACAGGAAGCCGGCTGGCGCCTCGTGACGCATGCTGTGCATGCTGCTGGCGGCAAAATCTTTGCGCAACTATCACATATGGGCCGCACCGCCCACCCCTCGCAATTGCTGGAGGGGCGCCAGCCGGTCGGACCGTCGGCACTTGCAGCTGCAGGAACTGTCTATACTTCAACAGGTCCGGAGTCCTATGCTACGCCGCGCGCTCTCGAAATACCGGAAATCGGAACGATTGTGTCCGCGTTTGCCAGTGCCGCCCGACGGGCGCGTTCCGCGGGTTTCGACGGCATCGAGATCCATGGCGCCAATGGATATCTGATCGATCAATTTCTCCGTGACGGCAGCAACACTCGGACCGATCGTTATGGTGGCTCGGTGGAAAACCGAACCCGTTTCCTGCTTGAGATCGTTGCTTCGATCGGCATGCACTGGCCCGCCAACCGCATTGGGGTCCGACTGTCGCCGACGAACTCCTATCAGGGCATGAGCGACAGTGATCCGCTCGGCCATTTTTCCGAGATTGCAACATTGCTAGACCCGCTTGGGCTAGCATACCTTCATATCGTGGACCCCGCAGTCCAGACTTCGGGCCAACCGGTGACACGACCGGCCATACGCAGTTCGTTCGGCGGAACGCTTATTGTCGCAGGTGGCTACGAGCGCACCAGAGCTGAAAAAGTCCTTGCGTCAGGCGGAGCAGATCTCGTCGCCTTTGGCGAGGCTTTCATCGCCAATCCTGACCTGCCGCACCGCTGGCGCCAGCATGCAGCCCTTAACGTGGCTGACAAGTCGACCTTCTACACGCCAGGGGAACAGGGTTATACCGACTATCCAAGCCTGAGTTGGAGTTTGAGTAGAAAATAATTTTTTGGAACCGTTGGAACCAAATTGGGCTCGCTGCATTTCATGAGAACTGGTTCCCCCAAACCAGCCCTTGGCTAACCCACAAGCCAACATGGCCCAATCCTCACGCCCCTTGAGGATTGGGCTTTCTGCATGTACCGTCCCCCGGCACGAGTGGAGGTGGAAGATGTCAATTGAAAATGCCAGGCATGCGATCGAAGCCGCGATCCATAGCGGTGATTTCAAAGGCATGGGCGTTGCTGTATTCAAGGCAATCAATGCCTTGGAAGAAAGAATTAAACATCTGGAAGAAGAGATAGAGCGCCTAAAGCGGAAATCGGAATAGCGTTATCAGCATCTATTTCTTGAATTTCGCGATACTTGTGGTAGCATCTCCATAAGTTGAGTGTAGCGGTGTCTTGAGCCTGAGCCGCACTGAAACGATGCGAGATATTTTTATCCAGAATCCAGTTTGCTAGAGCCAAATCAAGCCTCAACCCGCGAAACCCCTACCCGTTAAGGCAGGGGTTTTGCTTGTGTAGACAGACCGGGCAAATTTGGGATATTCCCAGCGACTTCGATCTCGTTCTATTGATCTGGAGCCCACTCCGGGGCCTGCATCGGTTGGCGCTAAGGCCGAAACACACTCAGCTTTCCTCCAATATCGCCTGGATATCGGTCGTCGAATGGTTCGTCAGCGTTTTCGGAATCTCCACAACGATCCGATCTGAGACCTCCTTGTGGAATTCCTGGCGCATCTCACCCAGCATGAGCGGAGGGGCGACGATAACCAGCTTTTCGAATTCGCCCTTGTGTGCGTGGGCATAAAGCGTATCGGCGATTTCCTTGGCAAAACGCTTCTTCGCCATTTCATGCCAATCGGTATCATCAACCGCCGCTCGACCAAGGCCGGGTCCACTGGAAAAGCGCCCCGGTTTGTCCGTGCCCTGCTCGCGTGTGGCAGGGTTTGGCTGGCTCAGTTGGTGAATTATGCCAAGCTGGACGTTATTCATATCGTTCTTGTTGCGCAGAAAAAGTGCCTTTTCTCCATCTGCGACCAGAACCCAGGTGTGGCGGTTCAAAATGACATTCACCATCTCGGACTCCGACTGATATGTTGTCATCTGTATATCCTTTTTACTGGAGTTTCGTGCGGTTGGAAATGTGCACAATGACCAAGCTGCTACGTTAGTATCAAACTGGGCGAGTGGTGCGGCGAAGATGAAAGGTCAACGGTCGGCGCTCCTCAAAGTTCCCGCTTCTTTTACGCAGCCGCTATCTAGTGGTACGGCGCGTAAGCAATTGAAAAGGAATGAATGAACCAATGAAGATCGCTCTCACTATCGCTTCGGTTCTCCTCATTATCATGGGCGCCATCTGGGCGCTGCAGGGTCTCAGCATCATCGGCGGGAGCTTCATGGTGGGGCAGACGCGCTGGCTCTATATCGGGCTGCTGACGATGGTCATCGGCGCTGGCCTGCTGTTCGTTGCGAGAAGACGCTGATGCAAGAAAAGCCGTTGGTTAGAGCCGTTCGTTTCTCCTTGCGTCTGGATTTGTTCCATGACGACTGTTAGCCTCGACATAACTTGGGAGAGATCAATTTTATGACTGCATTGACCATTATCGTCGAATTCGAAACCAAAGACGGTTGCGAAGAGGAATTTACTGCGATCATTCGCGAGCATGCCCGCAGGACGCTCGAAGAGGAACCGGGTTGTTTGCGCTTCGAAGTAATCAAGCCGATCGAGCGGGATGGTACCCCTATCCCGAACAAGATAATGGTCAACGAACTCTATGCGAATGAGGCTGCGGTCACTGCACACGAGAATAATCCGCGCATGCCAAAACTTCGCGCTACCAACGCGCCTCTTCTCAAATCCAGTCGCTTGATCCTCGCACAGTCGCTGACCGCAAAGGCCGCCGAAGGTATGACGCCCCAAGAACTCAATGCCAGCAACGATGACTGAGCAGTTGCGGCCGTTAAACGAAGGTCGAATGTCGTTGCGTTCAAAATTATGCGATCGAGTTCGCTTATCCTCCGCACCTGCGCCGCGTCGAAAGTAACACCATGAAGAGAGTTGCACTGGTTCTCCTCCTGCCCTGCGCCGTCGCTGCGACGAGTTGCAGCGCCCTGCGCTGGATGAGTACGCCCCCAGCACGTACATCAAACTGCGCCGGCTGGAACAAGATACGCATCAAACCTGAGACTGCAGTTTACCTTGCCAAAAACGACTTTTCGGCCGGGATCGACATAGACTCCCATAATCTCAACGGCCAGAACAATGGCTGCTGGAAGTAACCGGCATGTTGATTGGCTAATCCTTCACGTGCAGGCCTTGAATTTCAACGACCCTGTACCTATTTCACAATCAGAAGCTCGCTTCCACCTTTGACCACGGATGTACTGGCATTGGTGTTGAGGCGGGTTCGGAAAGGTCGGGGATTCCCGGCCTTTTTTGTTGCCCATTTGCACACATTCGCGCGGCAATCGACGCCCTTTACCGTCTCCGGTTGCCTTGGAGGGTGCGAACGGTCTATGAAGGTTTGGCTATCGGCCTGAACGTTCAGTTTGGCAGCGGACGGGCGCTTCGGTCTTGAGCTGGTATTGAGAGTGGGTTGCCTGAATGGACAATTTTGAGAAGTACGCCCTGGCCATCATGGTGGTGTTTGGCGCCCTTATTATCGGCGGCCTCATGGCTGTTCATATTGCGTGGATACACAAGGCTGGCTTTCTCTTTGCGTTGGGCGCCGCAGTTGTGGTCTGGTCCGCTGGCTTCGCAGTTCTCTTTGACAAACCGCGCCTTTACGGACTGTTGTTGCTGATCGCTACCGCACTTATCACGGCATCGGTCGTCGTACTCGTTCGATAAGCCTGCCCTCCCTTCGTCGCATAATATGAAGTCAGCCTTCATATTATCGTTTACTTTATCAAGAATAATTCTAAACTGCGGGCCAGATCCAAAGTGCATGCCTGAAATCCACGGCGCTAGGCAGCTTTCGGTTTGAGGAGCTAGCTAATCGCCGCTTCGGCATCAGGTTGAAAGAGAAGTATCCCCCCAATGCGCATGACAAGACAGACGAACTATGCAATCCGCATTCTCATGTATTGTGCTGCCAATGAAGGCAATCTGAGCCGGATCGGCGAGATCGCACAAGCCTACACAGTTTCAGAGCTTTTTCTCTTCAAGATCCTTCAACCCCTCGTTGAGAATGGTTTCATCGAAACCGTACGCGGCCGCAATGGCGGCGTGAAACTCGGCAAGCCTGCCAAGGACATCACCCTTTTCGACGTTGTGCGCGTGACGGAAGAGAATTTCGCCATGGCGGAATGCTTCGAGAACGATGCTGCAGATTGCCCGCTGATCGATAGTTGTGGCCTGAATGCAGCGCTGCGCAAGGCACTCAATGCCTTCTTTGAAGTCCTCGCTCAGTACACGATCGAAGACATCGTCGATAAACGCGACGTGCGTGCCCTCCTCGGTATCGACCTCATCGAAAAGCGACTGGCGGCAGCGAGCTGATCGGCTCGCCTCCCTGCGCCGTCGACCCTGATCCGACGCGCTTTTGCAGCACCCGAGCAGCCATGATTCTGCGCGGGCATAGATATCCGGCATTGCTGTTTGAGATGAGCTGGTTGCGAAGAGACTTGTCCAGCCATCCGAGACGGTCTCGTCGCTCCCTATGAGACGTTTTGACACAGCGCCAAATTCGCTGGAAAAACGTGTGCCGCACAACCTATCGTAGGGTTAACCTGATTGAAATGGTTAGGTTATTTGTCTAGTTTAGAATTATTCTAACTACTTGAAATCACGACATAATCTAACCATATAAATTTGACAGTTACGTCATTAGCCGGTTTTATCTACTCAGCGTTACGGTGACGCATGACCTTTGATGTTTGGGCCTTGAACCCTTGCGATTGGAGGAACCATTGACTGGTTCGAAAGTATCACCCGGTTTCGGGACAGTATTTGTTGGTCTTCGCGTACAAAACGCTTTTATATCAATAGCTTATTTAAGTTTTGATGCCGACGTGGCTTTCTACGCCGAAGCACTTTCTCTGCAAGAATCTGACGTTGGCGCAAAATGCTAGTTTGCCATTGCAACATCATTACCCAAAAGGAAGTCGAGGATACTATCATTGAACTTCTCGACGCCGATCCATGGCAACTCGTTGTTCCTGCTAAGGTTTACCATGCCATGAAAAAGCGCGGACGCTGCTGTGGCTGCTTTCCAAATGTCGTTGAAACCATCATAAAGGTGACGGAAGAATATCACCTCCGCCACGGCTCAGGCGATTCTGTTGCAGTTTCGTTTATCGACCGTGTTCGGGAATTGCGTCACCAATACGGGAGTTCACGACATGAAGGGCGACAAAAAGGTCATCGAGCGGCTTAACGAAGCTTTGTTTCTCGAACTGGGGGCCGTCAACCAGTATTGGCTTCACTACCGCCTCCTCGACGATTGGGGTTACACCAAGCTCGCCAAGAAGGAGCGTGAAGAATCCATCGAAGAGATGCACCACGCCGACAAGATCATCCAGCGCATCATCTTCCTCGAAGGTCACCCCAACCTGCAGTCCATCGGCGCCCTTCGTATTGGCCAAAACATCAAGGAAGTTCTCGAAGCCGACCTGGCCGGCGAGTACGATGCAGTGAAATCCTATAAGAAGTCGCGCGAGATCTGCGACCAGCTCGGTGACTACGTATCCAAGGAGCTTTTCGACGAGCTTCTAAAGGACGAGGAAGGCCATGTCGACTTCCTCGAGACGCAGCTCGACCTCCTGAATGCCATTGGTGTCGAGCGTTACGGTCAGCTCAACGCCGCCTCGGCAAACGACGTCGATTGAATCAACACATAGACCTCATAAAAAGGGCGCCGTGGGCGCCCTTTTTATTTGCATTGCAGGCTTATTTGGGAAGCTGGTCGTCGACGCCAGCGACGTAGAAGTTCATGCTGAGAATGGACTTGTCGTCGGCGGTCTCACCCGCCTTCAGCCATTCGGTGCCATCCTGCTTCTTGATTGGGCCGGTGAATGGCTTCAGTTCGCCCGACGTGATCTTTGCCTGAGTTTCCTCGGCGAGCTTCTTTACGTCATCCGGCATATTCGTATAGGGCGCCATGACGACGAGGCCCTCATGCATGCCCTCGAATACGTTGTGTGACTTCCAGGTACCATCGAGGACCGCCTTGGCGCGCTCGACGTAATACGGCCCCCAATTGTCGACGATCGACGTCAACTGCGTTTCGGGACCGAATTTGATCATATCCGAAGCCTGGCCGAACGCCTTGATCTTGCGTTCCGACGCAACCTGCATCGGCGCTGTCGAATCCGTGTGCTGGCTAATGATGTCGACACCTTGGTCGACCAGCGCTTTTGCAGCGTCAGCTTCCTTTGCAGGGTCGAACCAGGAATTTGCCCAGATCACCTTGATCTTGAAGTTCGGATTAACCGACTGAGCGCCAAGCATGAACGAATTAATGCCCTGCACCACCTCCGGAATCGGGAACGATCCGATATAGCCGGCAACGCCCGTCTTCGACATTTTCGCGGCAATCACGCCCTGCACATAACGGCCTTCATAGAAGCGCGAATTATACACGGCTACATTTTCGGCGGTCTTGTAGCCCGTAGCATGTTCGAACTTCACCTTCGGAAATTTCTGCGCGACCTTGTTCGTCGCATCCATGTAGCCGAACGATGTCGTGAAGATCAGGTTGTTACCCGCGCGAGCGAGACGCTCGATGGCACGTTCGGCGTCGGCGCCCTCCGGCACGTTTTCAAGAAATGTCGTCTCGACCTTTTCGCCAAGCTCCTTTTCCAACTGCTTGCGGCCCTGGTCGTGCTGGTAGGTCCAGCCGAAATCACCGGGAGGGCCGATATAGATGAATCCCACCTTCAGTTTATCCTGGGCGTGCGCGGCACCCGCCAACGCGAAGCTGGCCGCCACCGTCAGCGCCATCATCAATTTTTTCATTTAAGTTCACCTCTCTGTTAATGCGATATCAGGTTTCGATTCAGGCACCGCCTTAGCGGTCCGGTACGAAGGGTTTGCCGAGCGAGGTCGGCGTATTCATCAGCGTCAACCGCTTGTTTCTGGAGATCAGCACGAGCACGACGATTGTCGCAAGGTAGGGCAGCGACGACATGAACTGCGAGGGTATGCCGATGCCAAGAGCCTGCGCGTGCAACTGGCCGATGCTCACGGCGCCGAATAGGTAAGCCCCCGCCAGTATGCGCCATGGCCGCCATGAGGCAAAAACGACAAGCGCGAGCGCGATCCATCCGCGCCCCGCTGTCATGTTCTCCACCCATTGCGGCACGTAAACCAAGGACAACTGGCCGCCGGCAAGACCCGCACAGGCGCCGCCGAACAAAACCGCAAGGTAGCGAATGCGTACGACTGGGACGCCCAGCGCATGCGCCGAGGTATGATTATCGCCGACGGCACGCAAGGTGAGGCCCGCGCGGGTCCTGAACAGGAACCAGACGACGCCGACGGTTAAAAGTATCGAGATATAGAAAATTGGATCCTGGCCGAAGAGAAACTTGCCGACGTAGGGAATATCCGTCAGTCCGGGAATATAGAGCGATGCCATCTTGACGCCTGGCAGGCCGACGAAGCTTTCGCCGATCATGGCTGAAGCGCCGAGACCGAGTAGCGTCAGGGCTAGGCCGGTTGCGACCTGGTTGGTGATGAGCGTCAACGTGAGGAACCCGAAGAGCAGCGAAAAGCCAGCGCCCGCCAGAATGGCGGCGCCCATGCCGAGCCAAGCGGAGCCGGTCGTTTGGGCTACAGCAAAGCCGCAGACCGCGCCCATGATCATCATGCCCTCGACGCCTAGATTGAGAACACCGGAACGTTCGACGACGAGTTCGCCGAGAGCGGCAATCAGGAGTGGCGTCGCCGCTGTCGCGACAGTCAGAAGAATAGCTTCGAACATCGTCATCTCAGGCACCTTTTGCCACGGTGTCGCCTAGACGCGATACGATCCGGATGCGGTAGTAAATCAGTGTGTCGCTCGCCAGTACGAAGAACAGAATAATGCCCTGAAATATGCGCGCAGATTTCTCGGATATGCCGAGTGAGATTTGCGCAGCCTCACCTCCGAGGTAGGAAAGTGCGAGTACCAACCCGGCGGCCACGATGCCCAGCGGATTGAGCCTGCCAAGAAAGGCTACGATGATCGCGGTGAAGCCATATCCCGGCGAAATGCTGGTGCGCAACTGCCCAACAGCACCAGAGACTTCGGCAATGCCAGCAAGGCCGGCGATTGCACCCGAAACGAGGAAGGCGAAGAACGTAAGGCGCCCGGCGCTGAAACCCGCGAAGCGCCCTGCCCGTGAACTGCGCCCGAGTACCTTGATCTCAAAGCCGTTGAGCGTGCGCGACAGCATGAACCAAACGACGACAGCGGCAATCAAGGCCAGAATGAAACCCCAATGGGCGCGCCCCGAATCCGCCCAGATGGCCGGCAGTATCGCGCTCTCGTTGAACTGCACCGTCTCCGGAAAGTTGTAGCCTTGGGGGTTGCGCCAGGGGCCGCGCACCAGCCAATCGAGGAAAAGCTGTGCGACATAGACGAGCATGAGGCTCGTGAGGATCTCGTTGGTGTTGAAACGAACCTTGAGATACGCCGGGATTGTGGCGTAGGCCATTCCGCCGGCCATGCTGAAGAGCAGCATCAACGGGAGGACATACCATCCCTGAAAATCGGGAAACATTACCGGAAGAATTGATCCTGCTATGCCGCCGGCGATCAGCTGGCCCTCGGCCCCAATGTTCCAGTTGTTCGAAAGAAAGCAGACAGAAAGCCCCACCGCAATGAGGATCAACGGGGCTGCCTTCACCAGGAGTTCGTGGATCGACCAGACCTCGGTCAGAGGCTCGACAAAATAGGAATAGAGCGCCGAAATCGGGTTCTTGCCAAGCAGCGAGAAAAGAACTGCACCGGCAACGATCGTGAGAAACAGTGCGATGAATGGCGATAGCGCACTGAAAAGCGCCGAATGCTGGGGGCGCCTGACGATTTCTAACCGCATCATCATGCCACCCCTGAATGTGCCACAGGTGCTGCGTGGTCGGCGCCGCCCATCATTAGACCGACACGCTCCCGGTTCATAGCCTCGATGGGCACGGATTCTGATAGGCGCCCATGCACCATTGCGGCGATCCTGTCCGAAATTTCGAAAAGTTCATCGAGGTCCTGGCTGATGACTATCACAGCCGAACCGCTCCTCGCGAGGTCCACCAGAGCCTGGCGGATATGTGCGGCCGCCCCGGCATCGACGCCCCATGTCGGCTGGTTGACGATCATGACCGAGGGGTTGCGATCAAGCTCGCGTCCGATAAGAAACTTCTGCAGGTTTCCACCGGAAAGCGCTGATGCGTCTGGATTTTCTGCGCTCTTGCGTACGTCCATCTGGGCGACAATGCGCTTGGCCGCCGAGGCGAGACTCGACTCGGCGATGAGCCTGAGCGCGCCGCCGGCCAGAAATACTTTCCGATCCGTCGAATGCCGTGACAGGAGGAGATTATTGGTCAGCGACATGTCGGGGACGGCGCCATGCCCGAGTCTCTCTTCCGGCACGAATGCAGCACCGAGCTTGCGTCGCGCGGAAATGCCGACCCTGCCTGCGTCCGTCCCGCGAAGCCGAATGACATCGGGACGCTCCTGCAGTACCTCGCCGGAGATCGCCTCGAACAACTCGCCCTGCCCGTTTCCAGCTACTCCTGCGATCCCGAGGATCTCTCCAGCCTTCACGGCAAGGTGAACGTCATGCAGCGGAACAGAGAACGGACCGCGCGGCTTCTGCGAAAGGCCATTGACCTCCACAAGCGGCAACGCCTCTTCGGCAGATTTTCCTACCGGATTGCGCTCAATCACGTGAATGTCGCTGCCAACCATCATCCGGGCCAGCGAGGCGGCCGTCTCCACCCGCGGGTCGCACTGGCCGACGACTTTACCGTGCCTCAGAACCGTCGCCCGATCGCATAGACGCCGCACCTCCTCGAGCCGGTGGCTGATATAAAGGATGGATTTGCCTTCGGACCGAAGCCGCTCCAGGGTCACAAAAAGCAAATCCGCTTCCTGCGGCGTCAGAACTGAAGTCGGTTCATCGAGTATAATGAGGTCCGGGTTCTGCAAGAGGCAGCGAATGATCTCGATCCGCTGCCGCTCGCCCACTGAAAGGTCGCCGACAAGTGCCTCCGGATCGACTGGAAGGCCATACGCAGCGCCTATTTCGCGCGCGCGCGCGGCGATCGTGTCAAGCGGGGTCTTTTCATCTAGCGAGAGCGCGATATTTTCGGCCGCAGTCAACGCATCAAACAAGGAAAAATGCTGGAAAACCATTCCGATACCAAGCGATCTTCCCATCGCCGGATTGGCAACCATGACGGAGTTGCCTTTCCAGGCAATGCTTCCGAAACTCGGCTGAAGTGCGCCAAACAGCATCTTCACGAGCGTTGACTTTCCAGCACCATTTTCGCCGAGCAGCGAATGAATTTCGCCCGAGCTTATCTTCAGATCAATTTCATCGCAGGCTTTGAGTGTGCCGAAAATTTTGGTTAGCTTGTTAGCTTCCAGTAGCGGTGTTTCAGAGCCGTCTATTCTTTTTTGTGTCATCGTTCCCCGCGGCCAAGACCGTTCCTGATCCTATGTCAGGGCGACCAAACTTGGAAAGTGCAAAACTCATGGTTGCGGCCTTTTGCGCACATTATTCGTGCACCCGCACCAGGGGCTTAAGGAATAAGCACTGTCGTGCCGGTCGTCTTGCGTGATTCAAGATCGCGGTGGGCGGCGGCGACATCCTTGAGAGCATAGGTCTGGCCGACTTCGATGCGGATGATCCCCTTTGCTACCAGTTCAAAAAGCTCGTTGGCGCCCTTCTCGAGCGCTTCGCGAGCGGCGACGTAGACGAACAGTGTGGGACGTGTGAGATAGAGCGAACCCTTGCGCGACAGGATACCGAGGTCGAATGGCGGGATCGGGCCTGAGGACTGGCCGAAAGACACCATCATTCCCCGCGGCCGCAAGCAATCCAGCGATCCGTCGAACGTATCCTTCCCGACCGAGTCATAGACAACGTCGACACCTTTGCCGCTTGTGAACTCTTTAACTCGCTCGACAAAATTCTCGCTGCGGTAATTGATAACGTGATCATATCCATGATCCAGCGCCAATTTGACCTTGTCGTCCGAGCCGGCGGTACCAATGACTGTGGCACCGATATGCCTTGCCCATTGGCCGGCGATCAGGCCAACGCCGCCGGCTGCCGCGTGAAACAGGATCGTGTCGCCCTTCTTAACCGGAAATGTCTGGCGCAAAAGATACTGGGCGGTCAGGCCCTTTAGCATCATCGCTGCCGCCTGTTGCAGCGGAATTGCATCCGGAACTTTTACGAGGCGGTCGGCCGGAATGAGCCGTTCTTCCGCGTAGGCGCCAATCGGGTTTGTGTAGGCCACGCGATCGCCGGCCTTCAGCCAGTCGACGCCCTCGCCCACGGCAAGTACAACGCCAGCACCTTCGTGACCCGGGATCAGCGGCAGCGGGCTCGGCGATGGATATAGGCCCGTGCGGTAATAGACATCGAGAAAATTCAGCCCGATCGCCTCATTGCGGATACGTACTGCACCGGGTCCGGGCGCCCCGACCGAAACGTCTTCGTAAGTCAGAACTTCCGGTCCGCCGACCTGATGAATACGAACAGCCTTTACCATCACGCTTTCTCCGTACGTCCCAGATTGGGGAAGAGTTGCATCACCGCGCCAATGAAGAAAAGATAGATACCTGTCACGGAAATGCCAATCCGCACCCAGAGCGGCGAATCGAGTTCCTGAAACAGCGATATCGCGCCAAAGCCGCACCAGAGAAAAAACACTGTCAGATTGAGTATTCGCAAACGCTGCACCCGCACGGGATGGAGGAAATAGATCGGCAGGAACGAGACGATTGCAGAACCGAGGACGATCGCAAAAGCCACCCATTCCCCGGGTCGCACGATGAACAGGGTGAAGACGATCATGTTCCACACGACAGGGAACCCTTTGAAGAAGTTCTCCTTGGTCTTCATGCCTGTGTCGGCGTAGTAGATCGCACTTGATACAACGATGATTGCCGCCGCGAGAAATGACAGTCCCTCACCCATGAAACCGCGCTGATAGAGCGCGAAGGCCGGTATGAGCACATAGGTCATGTAGTCGATGATATTGTCGAGAAGTTCTCCCGACCAATTGGGAAGCACGTATTTGACTTCGAGCTTGCGCGCGATTGGTCCGTCGATGCCATCGACGAACAAGGCAAGGCCAAGCCACCAGAACATGGCAGTCCAACTCTCTTCGCTCGCGGCGACGACCGACAAAAACGCCAGGAAGGAACCGGATGCCGTCAGCAGGTGTACCGAAAAGGCCTTCGCCTGTGGCGCCGTCACTTTCTTGGGCTTGACGCCCTTAGGCATGGTTGGTTTTTTCAAGGGTCCGCGCCAATCTGCTGCATCACAATTCCCCGTCCGTCGCTATATCTTAGCAATGACGAACGATTTGCGATCAGCTTTTCTTGAAATTGGATCAAAGCGCAAGCAATGAAGTTCATATAAACTGTTGAAAGCCCCAAGCGGGGCCCGCAAACGGGAGGCCGACATGACAAGCACCAGAACCGACCCTATTGTCATTGCGGGAGCCGGCCACGTCGGACTGATCGCGGCAATTGCCGTTGCCCGATCGTTTGACAATGTTATCAGCCTCGGCGTCATCCCGGAGGCCACCGACAAGCGCACCACGGCGCTGATGATGCCGGCCATCAAATTCCTTGAGAAGGTTGGCCTTTGGGATGCAGTAGAGCCTCATGCCGCGCCGATTACCACCATGCGCATCCTCGATGGAACGCAGCGCCTCATCAGGAGCCCAGCCGTCACGTTCGAAGCCAGCGAGATCGATGAAGAGGCTTTTGGCTACAATATCCCCAACACGACGCTGACCTCGGTGTTGAGCGACGCCCTCAAGCGATCGGGGGCGAAGCATATTGCGGCCTCGGCCAGTCATTACCATCCGACCGAAACTGAGGTCACTGTCGAAGCCAATGACGGCTCGACGATTGCCGCCAATATCGTGATTGCGGCGGATGGCCGTTCCTCGCTTGCCCGTGAAGCGGCCGGAATATCTGCGCGGACCTGGTCGTACAACCAGACGGCCATTGTGCTGAGCTTCAGTCACACGCGCGATCATCATGATATTTCTACGGAATTTCACACGGAACATGGCCCGTTCACGCAGGTTCCACTCCAGGGCAAGCGCTCGAGCCTCGTATGGGTGACCACGCCGGCGCATGCTGTGGAACTGCTCGAACTCACCCGCGATCAGCTTGCAATGCGGGTTGAAGAGCGCATGCAATCCATGCTCGGCGCCGTAACAGTGGATGTCGATCCGCAAAGCTGGCCGTTGTCCGGCCTCGTTCCCACCTCCTTCGCCCGCAACCGGGTGTTTCTGGCAGGCGAGTCGGCACATGTTTTCCCGCCTATTGGTGCGCAGGGGCTCAATCTTGGCGTAAGGGATGTCGAGACCCTGCTTGAGACCTTACCGACGGATGGTTCCGATCTCGGCGCGTCGCGGGTCATATCGACCTATAATCGCAAGCGCAGCCCGGACATTTTCGCGCGAACCGGTGCGGTCGACGCGCTGAACCGATCCCTCTTGTCGGATTTCCTACCTGTTCAGATGGTTCGCAGCGGCGGCCTCGAACTCTTGCGTGCCTTTTCGCCGTTGCGGGGCTTCGTGATGCGCGAAGGCCTTCGTCCGGGCAGCGGCTTCCGCTTCACGCGTAGGCCCACCGCTCCGGAGCACTAATCAGGCAAGCACAAAGTCGTAGAGAAGCTTCACGTTCAACACTGCAATCACGATTGCGATAAACATTGCAAACGTCGTTAGCCAGCGCGGCGAGACCATGGCACCCATCTTCGCCTTGCTTGCCGTGAACATGACAAGCGGGAACACGGCAAATGACAGTTGCAGGCTTAGCACGACCTGAGTGAGGACGAGCAGCTTCGCGGTTCCGCTTTCGCCATACCAGATCGTCACGATCGCAGCCGGAATGATCGCAATCCCACGCGTGATCAGCCGGCGAAGCCACGGCGCGAGCTTGATGTGGAGAAAGCCTTCCATGACAATCTGGCCGGCAAGAGTCGCTGTGACCGTCGAGTTGATGCCGCAGCACAGGAGCGCAATGCCAAACAGGGTCGGCGCAATTGCAAGTCCGAGCAGTGGCGCAAGCAGGGAATGCGCCTCACCAAGTTCCGCGACGTCAGTCCGGCCCGTATGGTGGAATGTCGCCGCGGCCAAAATCAGGATCGATGCGTTGATTAGGAGCGCGAACATCAAGGCGGCAGTCGAGTCGATCGTCGCATACTTCAACGCCTGACGCTTCTCGGGCAGTGTATTGCCGTAGGCGCGTGTCTGCACGATTCCCGAATGCAGGTAGAGATTGTGCGGCATCACCGTGGCACCCAGAATACCCAGCGCAAGATAAAGCATCTCAGGGTTGGTCACGATCTCCGTCGTCGGAGCAAATCCCCTGATCACCGCCCCCCATTCAGGATCGGCAAGGAATATCTGGATGCCAAAACAGACCGCGATAACGCCGAGTAGCGTGATAATGAGTGCCTCCACCCAGCGGAAACCCAATTTCTGCAGGTAAAGGATCAGGAATACATCGAGCGCAGTGATCAGAACGCCGATCTCGAGCGGAATACCAAAGATAAGATTGAGGCCGATCGCCGTGCCGATTACTTCGGCGATATCGGTGGCGATAATGGCGATTTCCGCGAGAAACCATAGGGTATAGGCAACAGGCTTTGGAAAGGCATCGCGGCAGGCCTGGGCGAGGTCCCTGCCCGATCCGATGGCGAGGCGAGCACACAGCGCCTGCAGGACAATCGCCATGATGTTTGAGATCAGCGCGACGACCAGAAGCGAATAGCCAAACTTCGAACCACCGGCGAGCGATGTTGCCCAGTTGCCGGGATCCGTGTAGCCGACTGCGACAAGATAGCCGGGCCCAACGAAAGCGGCAGCACGCCGCCAGCCTGGTCCACTCGACCGCACAGCGATCGAACGATGTACGTCGGACAGCGATGCCTCGCCCCGGGCATGCCGCCATCCACCGGCTGCCTGGGTGTGTTGGGCCAACTGATCCATGAAGACTCCCTAAACGCAACTGCAAATCATTCGCAACTATATATACAGAAGCCCTGCAGCCGCAAGGGGGTGGCACGCAAAACTTTAGAAATGATACAAAGTAGCTACGTGGTCAGCCAAAGATTAGGTGCCTGGAAATCGACCGTCCGATGGAGGTCGAGCGAGAGCTCTATCCAATCAATCCGTGGGTCATCACATAAAGCCAAAGGGACAGCGTTACGATTGAGAATAAAGTCGTCGCCAATACCGAACTCGACGCCCGTTCGACCCAGACGCCATATTGCTGTGCGATGACGAAGACATTCGTTGCCGTTGGCAGGGCCGCCATCAGCATTGCGGTATAGACCCAGACCGGCGGAAAATCACCGGCAAGACGCAGCACACAGTAGATTACAACAGGCTGTACGATGAGCTTGAGCGGCACAATGAGGTAGAGTTCCTTAGGCACGCGCCGCATCGGGCGCAGCGCCAGTGTCGCACCCATGGCAAAGAGCGCGCAGGGTGCGGCCGCCCGGGCGAGAAAGTCGATCATCCGGTCGACTGCCACTGGCGGCTCCAGCCCGGTTATGGCCGACCCTACCCCGAAGATGGTCGCGATAATGAAAGGGTGGCCAAATATCTTCTTGAGGACGCCGACCGCCAGATCGCGCGGCGCGCGCTTATCGTTTCCGGAAAGCGCCATCATCAGGGGCGCCATGACGAAATGCAGCGTATTGTCGAAGCAGAATATCAGCGCGACCGGAACTGCAGCTGGGGCGCCAAAGGCGAGGATCGCCAAGGCTGGCCCCATATAGCCGATGTTGCCATAGGCTGCGGCCAGTCCCTGGATCGTACTCTCGTCGATGCGCCGCGTGCGAACGAAAGCGATCAGGAACATCGTTATAAAAATCGAGAAGGTCGACGCAGTGCATCCGATAATGAAGGCCCACTGCGTCAATTCGGCCACCGGCGTTTTCGACAATATCTGGAAAAACAGTGCCGGAAGCGCCACATAGATGATGAAAGTGTTCATCCATCCGAGCGCCTCAAGCGGCTGCTTATTCATCTTGGCCACGAAAAAGCCAAGAAATATCAGCCCAAAGAAAGGTAGCACCAGGTTGAAGACATCAAGCATTGGAAGGCTTTGAAGTTTTACTGCGCCAGAGCAAGGGCGCTTTTGGCTCGCGGGATTGGACAGAAACGGATATCTATCCTGAATGACGATGATTAAACAGATACGGCACGCCAAATTTCAGATCGGCCAGGTAGTGAGCCACCGCATTTTCGCGTTTCGTGGCGTGATATTTGACGTTGATCCCGAGTTCAACAATACCGAGGAGTGGTACCAGTCGATTCCCGAAGAAATACGACCCCACCGCGACCAGCCGTTCTATCATCTCTTCGCCGAGAACGCGGAAACAGAGTACGTGGCCTATGTTTCCGAACAAAATCTCGTGGCCGACGTGACTGGAACGCCTTTGCGGCATCCGCAGATCAAGAGCATGTTCGAGAAGATCGAGGACGGGGTCTACCGGGTGAGACGGCCGCACATCAATTGAACAAACAGTTCCTGCCATCGAGCTTTTGGCATTAAAAAAGGACGCCCCTGGGGCGTCCTTTTTGCTTTCGTTGGCTGATCAATTGCCGGCTTTGGCCTTTTCCTGCTCAGCCTTCATCTTGTCTTCGAATTCCTTCTGGCGCTTTTGAACTTCACTCTGCAGCGTCTTCTGGCGCTGTTCGAGTTCGTTCTGCTGCAGCCCCGGGCCGTCATATGCCTGGCTGAAGCCGGTCAATGCAACATTGATCGGGTTCGGCTTGTTCTGAAAGTTGACCGAGGTGAGCGTCAGCTGATTGCCCTTCTTGAAGGAATTCAGCAGGTCGTCCGACAACGCAACTTCGGAAATGCAGCGATCCGGGAAGCAAATGGCATAATCGATTTTCTGGGTCTTGCCGCCATTGATCTGGAGACCGACGCCCGGGGGAATCAAGCGGCCGGTCGGAACCGATACCTGGAAGATCTTGCGATTGATCTTGCCCTTGATCTCGATGAGGTTCACTGCAGTCAGCAACTGGCCGCTATCAGCGGTCACGATGTTCTGGGTATTGCAGATTTCGTTCTCTTCCTGCTTGGAGCAGACCTTGAACCACCCTTGCGGCGCTCTCTGCTGCTGGGCTGCTGCTGGTACTGCCGCGGCGGCGAGCAATGCAATGGCACCAGCGAATGATGCGGTTGCCGCGATGAACTTCGGGTTGGACATGGTCAACTGGTTCCTTTCAGCGCACTTATCCTAAGTGTATCTCGATCACATATATTTGCTTGTCTGGCTTTGGTTACCAAATGCGGCAAGAGAGTGACCCTTGAATATCGAACGCCGTGTTACACTGCATGTTCGTGCAAATCCAGCCACCTTTTGGTCCAGCGCGGGATTCACATCGAGGATTCACGGCAACCGCCGCAGAATCGTCTTCAAGTGGTAGTCTCTGTGACGAATCAGAATGAATCCTTGGCTTCCGGGGATGCTAGGTCGAGACGATGTTGAAGAAAACTACTGAAGCGCTGGCTATACTTGCTACGATCTGCTGCATAACCAGTCCGGCATTTGCCGAACCCAGCCATGGGATCGCCATGCACGGCGATCCTGCCTTGCCGGCGGACTACCGGTCCTTCCCTTACGTCAATCCGAATGCTCCGAAGGAAGGCTCCATCACCTACGGGGTTGTCGGCACGTTCGACAGCCTCAATCCGTTCCTGATCAAGAGTATGCGAACGACTGCGCGCGGGATGTTCGGCGATTCGGAGTTCGGTAATCTCGTTTATGAGTCGCTCATGCAGCGCAGTGCCGACGAGCCGTTCACCATGTATGGCCTGCTTGCGGAGAAAGTCGAAACCAACGACGAGCGGACCTGGGTCGAGTTCACGCTCAATCCAAAGGCGAAATGGTCGGACGGTGAGCCGGTGACGCCGGACGACGTTATCTTCACGCTTGACCTATTGACCAAGAAGGGCCGTCCTCCTTTCAGCAGCCGCATGAAGCTCATCTCCAAAATTGAGAAGGTTGGCGAACATGGCATCCGCTTTACGTTTAACGAACAGGCGAACCGTGAATTCCCGCTTGTTCTCGCCTTAATGCCGGTACTGCCCAAACACGCGATCAGTATCGACACGTTCGACGCTTCGCCTTTGGCAGTCCCCGTGGGAAGCGGACCCTACACCGTCTCGCAAGTTCAACCGGGTCAGCGAATTGTCTTCAAGCGCAATCCGGACTATTGGGGCACTGATCTGCCGAGCCGGATCGGTTTCAACAATTTCGACACGGTGACCGTGGAATATTTCCGCAACGATCAAGCACAGTTCGAAGCCTTCAAGAAGGGCGTGTTCGATGTTTTCCTCGAAGGCGATCCAAACAAGTGGTCGACGTCCTACGATTTTCCGGCGGTGCGCGACGGCCGGGTCATAAAGGATACGTTCGAAACACAATCCCCCGCCAATATGTTCGGGTTCCTGTTCAATACACGCCGGACCAAATTCCAGGACAAGGCGGTTCGACAGGCGCTGGCCCTGATGTTCGATTTCGAGTGGACCAACCGCAACCTCTATGCCGGACGTTATCGGCGGCTTGGCAGCTATTGGCAGGGATCGGAACTGTCTGCGCTTGGGCGACCGGCCGATGCCATGGAACGCGAACTCCTTGCGCCCTTCCCTGATACCGTTTTGCCTGAGGTGATGGACGGTACCTACGGTCCGGCACAGACGGATGGCACGGGCCGCGATCGTAAGGAGATGAAGCGCGCCTACGACATTTTGACCGAGCGTGGCTACAAGATCGAAAATGAACAGATGCTCGATCCGCAGGGCACGCCTCTCACCTTCGAGATCCTGACGCGCTCGGTGGGTGAGGAACGGCTTGGGCTGGCCTACAAGCGCACCCTCGAGCGGCTTGGCATCGCCGTAACGGTCCGGACCGTCGATGACGCCCAATATCAGAAACGCCTGCAGACATTCGATTATGACGTTATTCTAGGTGCGTATTCGAGTTCGCTTTCACCAGGCTACGAACAATTCAGCCGTTGGGGCAGCCAATCGAAGGATATCGAGGGCAGTTTCAACTATGCCGGTGTCGCCGCTCCTGCGATTGACGCCCTGCTCGACAAGATGCTGGCAGTGCGCGGGCAGGAAGAGTTCACGAGCACGGTGCGTGCTCTCGACAGGCTTCTGATCTCCGGCCATTATATGATCCCGATCTATTATCAGCCCGAGCAATGGGTTGCGCGGTGGTCGCACCTGCAACATCCCGAGAAGACCTCCCTTGTGGGAAACCAACTGAACACCTGGTGGTCTGACAAACGATAGGTTGAAAGAAATGCCCGAAAAGAAGTTCACCATCGACGTGGTGTCGGATGTCGTTTGCCCTTGGTGTTTCGTTGGACGAAAGCGGCTTCAATACGCGCTGGAGCTCAATCCGGATCTCGATGTCACCGTGAACTGGCGACCGTTCCAGCTTGACCCGACGATCCCGCTGCAAGGCAAGGACCGCAAGCGTTATATGCAGGAAAAGTTCGGCAGTTCGGACCGCATCTTCGAGATTCACCAGCAGCTCACCGAGCTTGGTAAGGAGGTGGGGATCGAGTTCGATTTCGATTCGATTGAAATCAGTCCCAATACACTGGATGCCCACCGGCTGATCCGCTGGGCATCGCAAGCCCAGCCGAATGTGCAGGACACGCTCGTTGGCATCCTTTTTTCCTACTATTTCGAGCAAGGCAAGGATATCGGCGACTCCGAGGTGTTGCTCGAGGCGGCCGAGGAAGCGGGCATGGACGTTGCGATCGTTGCGAGCCTATTGCCGACCGATGCCGATACTGTCGGCGTCCGCCAAGAGATCGATACCGCGAACCAGATCGGCGTGCGCGGTGTACCCTGCTTCATCCTCGATCAGAAATATGCGGTTATGGGCGCCCAATCCGCCGAGACGCTGGCCGACGCCATCCGCCAGACAGCGGACGGCTTCGAACCCGGCAGCAATTAACGGGCTCTAAGCCGCTTCTGCCAGCTTCGCCAATTGCGTCATGACGACAGCGGCGCCGTTCAGGCGCTTTTCCGCCGTCGGCCAGTCACGGACCAGCACGATGCTCTGGTCCGGCCTGATCTTCGCCATGGAGCCCTGCTCGCCGATCATCTTCACCAACGCCGCCGGATTGTTGAACGTCTTGTTGCGGAACTGGATGACCACGCCCTTGGGGCCGGCGTCGAGCTTGTCGACATTGGCGCGGCGGCACAGGGCCTTGATGTAAACGATCTTCAGGAGGTGCTGTACTTCCTCAGGCAGCGGTCCGAAACGGTCGATCAGTTCGGCACCAAAACCATCGATATCCTGCAGTTCCTCAAGATCTGCCAGGCGGCGATAGAGGCCAAGGCGCAATTGCAGATCCGGCACGTACGTCTCAGGGATCATCACCGCCGTCCCAATGGCAATCTGCGGCGACCAATGGCTGTCTTCGATTTCTCCGGTTCCCTTGATCTCTGCTACGGCCTCTTCCAGCATTTGCTGGTAAAGCTCGAAACCAACCTCGCGAATATGCCCCGACTGTTCCTCACCAAGAAGGTTACCCGCCCCGCGTATATCCATGTCGTGGCTAGCGAGCTGGAACCCTGCACCAAGCGTGTCGAGCGATTGCAGGACTTTTAGCCGGCGCTCCGCAGTTTGCGTTAGAAGCTTGTGCGCCGGCAGCGTGAACAGAGCGTAGGCGCGCTGCTTCGACCGGCCGACGCGGCCACGGAGCTGATAGAGCTGCGAAAGGCCAAACATATCCGCCCGGTGAATGATCATCGTATTCGCCGTGGGAATATCGAGTCCTGATTCAACGATCGTGGTCGACAGGAGCACATCGTACTGGCCGTCATAGAAGGCGTTCATGATGTCATCAAGTTCGCCGGGAGCCATCTGTCCATGCGCCACGGCGACCTTCAGCTCGGGCACCTGGGCATCAAGGAACTCCTTGATATCGGCAAGATCGGATATGCGGGGGCACACGTAGAAGCTCTGCCCGCCACGATAACGCTCGCGCAGAAGCGTTTCCCGTATGACGAGGGGATCGAAGGGCGAAACGAACGTCCGCACTGCCATGCGGTCGACTGGCGGCGTCGTAATCAGCGACAATTCACGAACGCCGGTCAATGCCAGCTGCAGGGTGCGGGGAATAGGCGTGGCGGAGAGTGTCAGGACATGCACGTCCGACTTGAGCTCCTTGAGGCGCTCCTTGTGCTTGACGCCGAAATGCTGCTCCTCATCGATGATGAGCAGTCCGAGATTCTTGAACTTGACACCCTGCCCCAGCAACGCGTGGGTGCCGACGGCGATATCGACTTGCCCCTCGGCAATGCCTTTCTTGTTCTCGGAAAGTTCCTTGGAACCGACCAGCCTCGACGCCTGCGCGACATGGACCGGCAGGCCCTGGAAACGATTTGAGAACGTCTTGAAATGTTGTCGCGCAAGCAGGGTCGTCGGAACGACCACCGCCACCTGAACCCCGTTCAGCGCCGCCACGAAAGCCGCGCGCAACGCCACTTCCGTTTTGCCGAAACCGACGTCGCCGCAAACCAGGCGATCCATCGGCTTGCCGAGCGCGAGATCGTCAATGACGGCATCGATCGCGCGGTCCTGGTCCTCGGTCTCGTCATAGGGGAACCGGGCGGCGAACTCGCCGTAAAGCCCATCGGGCGGCGTCAGCACCGGAGCCCCGCGCATCTGGCGCTCCGCGGCAATACGAATGAGGTGCCCCGCGATGTCGAGCAGCCGCTTCTTCAGCTTGGCCTTGCGCGCTTGCCATGCGCCCCCGCCAAGCTTGTCCAGGATTGCAGTTGAGGATTCCGTACCAAACCGCGATAGAAGCTCGATATTTTCCACCGGCAGGAACAGGCGGTCATCACCGGCATAATGCAATTCAAGGCAATCGTGCGGTGCGCCGGCAGCGGTAATCGTACGCAATCCAATGAAACGACCGATACCATGGTCGACATGGACGACGATATCGCCGGCGTTGAGCGCGGAAACCTCGCTGATAAAGTCGCGGTCGCGCTTGCGCCGCTTCGAATGCCGTATCAGCCGGTCGCCGAGAATATCCTGCTCGGCAATGACGACGAGTTCGCCAGCGTCGAAACCGGTCTCAAGCGAGAGAACGCCGGCGGTGATCTTGTCCCGCGATAGCGCCTTGACGGTCCTTAGGTCGTCGACAAGCTCGATCTTTTCGAGGCCGTGCTCGTTGAGCACTTGCACGAGGCGGTCGCGTGTACCCTCGCTCCAGGCGGCAACGAGCACTTTCTTGCCGGCCGCGCGTTCATCGGCGATGTGCTTCACGACACTGTCGAAGACATTGGTGTCCTTGGCTGTCCGCTCTTCAACGAACGTTCGGCCGCGATGCGCGCCGGCGTGAACGATTGAGCGCCCGGTGGCAAATGGCGCGTCGAACGGCGTGAAATCGATGCGCAGGCCAGCGCCCTGCGCCGCTGTCTCCACCGCCTCCGGCGTCAGGTAAAGCAACCCTGGCGCGACAGGTTTGTAGGGGACTGCATCGCCCGGCTCCTTGCCGTCGGATTGGCGCCTGCGCGCGTCGTAGTGGTCGAGGACCATCTTGTGGCGCTCGGCCATGGATTCATGTGCAAGATGATCGAAGACGACAGTCATGTCACCGGCATGGTCGAACACTGTTTCCAGATTGTCGTAGAACATCGGCAGCCAGTGTTCCATCCCGGCAAAACGTCGTCCCTCCGAGATCGATTGATAGAGAGCATCGTCGCGCGATGGTGCGCCGAACGTCTGGACATATTGCGAGCGGAAGTGACTGATCACCTCGGGCGAGAGCGTGATTTCGCTCATCGGCTGCATCGCGAATTCGGTCTTCTGGCTTGAAGTTCGCTGCGTTGCCGGATCGAAGGTGCGGATCGTCTCAAGCGTGTCACCGAAAAAATCGAGCCGCAGCGGTTCTTCGGCGCCCGGCGCGAACAGATCGAGAATTCCACCGCGCACTGCGTATTCGCCCACGTCCCGGACCGTCGGAACACGCTCGAAGCCATTATTTTCAAGGCGTTGAACCAGCGCATTCATGTCAATTCGATTGCCCGGCTTCGCCGTAAAAAGCTGCTGTGCCAGCACTTTGCGCGGCGGAAGCTTCTGCAGCATGGCATTCGCCGTGGCGAGAATAACGCCCGGGTGCTTGTATTCACGCAAGGCGGCAAGGCCGGCAAGCGCCGCAAGGCGCCGGGCGGATGTATCGGCGCCGGGGGAAACGCGATCATACGGGAGGCAGTCCCAGGCCGGCAGTTGCAGCACGGGCAGATCCGGAGCGACAAACCCAAGTACCTGTTCGAGGTCGGCAACACGCTGGCCATCACGCGCGATGAACAGCACCGGGCCACCCGCCCCCGTTTCTGCAACGACTTTAGCGAGCACAAAGGCTTCGTAGCCATCGACGACACCGTCGACGACAACATATCCCGCCATACCGGGCTTTAGTCCAAGTTTGGAAAACGCAGTCATTTGGAATTTCAGAATTTCATCTCATTGCGGGACGCCACGATCTTGTGAAAGATCTGCGTATCGAATTCGGCTGGAACGTCGGCTTCGCCCGTGACCCACTTCAGGAGATCACGATCCAAGGCCTCCATAAGTGCTTCATATTGGTCAAGTTCGTGGTCGGACAAGGTTTCGATATGGGCATCTGCAAATTGCCCCAGAATCAGGTCCATTTCGCGCATGCCCCGGTGCCAGGACCGGAACAGGAGCTTGCGCTGTCGCGGTGGCAGGTCAGCGGTGGTGCGACTGCTTCCAGTCATTGTCAGCTCCGTGTTCACTTGACGCGTTTTTTTTGCATCGGCGCCGCTGGGTATAGCCTGCCTCGGCGGCTCTGTCAGCCTTCCCGGTGGATTGTCCTGCCAACTGGGAACAGAACTGCTTCTATCCAAACAAGAAAGGCTCTAGACCTAGGGCATGCGCCCGTCCCTGCTCGATCCTCTGTTTGCATCCGTTCGCTCTCTTTCAGGCATTGGCCCGAAGGTTACCGGTTTGCTTGGAACGCTGCTCGGCACGCTGCCAGGACAAGACCCGCGCGTCGCCAACCTCGTCTACCTTCCACCCCACAGCGTCATTGATCGGCGCAACCGTCCCGGCATTGCCTATGCGCCTGCGGGTGCGGTCGTCACCCTCGAAGTGCGGATCGACCGCCACCTGCCCGGTGGACGCAGCAATGCGCCTTACCGCGTCTATGCCCATGACGACACCGGCGAAATTGGACTGACGTTTTTTCACGCAAAGCAGGCCTGGCTCGAAAAGGCAATGCCCGTTGGCGAAACCGTCATCGTCTCGGGCAGGATGGAATGGTTCAATGGACGCCCCACCATGGTCCATCCCGACCATATAACGCGTATTGAAGATTCGGCATCCTTGCCGCTCGTCGAACCTGTCTACCCCTTGACCGCAGGCCTTTCTCCCAAAGTACTGGCGCGCGGAGTACAAGAGGCGCGCTCCAGGGTGCCCGACCTGCCGGAGTGGATCGATCCACAGGTTCTTGCCACCCATAAGCTTCCGTCACACAACGACGCTCTGCGGATTATGCACGACCCTTTCGATCCTGCCGACATCGCACTCGACAATCCGGCGCGACAGCGGCTGGCGTATGACGAGTTTCTGGCGGGCCAGCTCGCGCTAGCGCTCGTGCGGCAAAGGGCAAAGCGCCTTGCCGGTCGCAGGCTCGAAGGCAACGGCGAACTGAAGGCGCAGATCATCACGGCATTGCCCTATTCGCTGACCAATAGCCAGACTCAGGCGATCAAGGAGATCATTGCGGATCTACGCCAGCCCGATCGCATGTTACGCCTGCTCCAGGGCGATGTCGGCTCGGGGAAGACCGTTGTTGGCCTGCTCGCGATGGCGCATGCGGCGGAAGCCGGCGGTCAATCGGCGCTGATGGTGCCAACCGAAGTCCTGGCGCGGCAACATTATGCCACGATCGCGCCACTCGCAGGGAAAGCGGGTCTACGCGTTGCCCTTCTCACGGGACGCGAGAAAGGGCGGGAGCGCGAAGATATCCTAGACGGCCTCCGATCAGGCGCGATTCACATCATCGTCGGCACGCACGCCCTGTTCCAAGAAAAGGTGGCGTATCGCGATCTCGTCCTTGTCATCGTCGACGAACAGCACCGGTTTGGCGTCCACCAGCGTTTGCTCCTGACCTCCAAGGGCGATGCACCCGACATGCTGGTGATGACTGCAACCCCTATTCCGCGCACGCTGGTCCTGACGGCGTTCGGTGACATGGACGTTTCGAAGCTAACGGAGAAACCCGCTGGCCGGCGGCCGATCACGACGGCGATCCTTCCGATGGAGCGGTTGAGCGAACTTGTCGACCGTATGCGAACTGCCATTGGCGAAGGCCAGAAGATCTACTGGATCTGTCCACTCGTCGAAGAATCGGAAGTTGTCGACCTGGTATCGGCCGAAGAGCGCTTCGAATCGCTCAAACCCTTGCTTGGCAAAGGTATCGGCCTCGTCCATGGCCGGATGACCGGCGCCGAGAAAGATGCGGCAATGCTGGCCTTCAAGAATGGCGAGACCCGGCTTCTGGTGGCAACTACGGTGATCGAGGTCGGTGTCGACGTGCCGGATGCCACCATCATCGTCATCGAGCATGCCGAGCGTTTCGGCCTGGCACAACTCCACCAGCTCCGTGGTCGCGTCGGGCGCGGCGACAAGCCATCAACCTGCCTTCTGCTCTATAAAGGGCCGCTTGGCGAGGTTGCGCAGGCACGCCTCAGGATCATGCGCGAGACGGAAGATGGATTTCGCATCGCCGAGGAAGATCTGAAGCTGCGCGGCGAAGGTGAACTGCTCGGAACGCGGCAATCGGGCACCCCCGGCTTTCGCTTGGCGAGCATCGAGGCGCATCAGGATTTTCTGGAGATCGCGCGCAAGGATGCGCGCTACATATTGGCGCGCGATCCCGAACTCCAGAGCGAGCGCGGCCAAGCCCTGCGCATCCTCCTCTATCTCTTCGAGCGAGATGAGGCGGTCAGGCTTCTGCGCGCCGGCTAGAGCATCGAAGTGGCTATTCCACCGTCACGGATTTCGCGAGGTTACGCGGCTGGTCGACGTCGGTGCCCATGAACACGGCGGTATAATACGCCAGCATCTGGATCGGTATCGCATAGATGATCGGCGCGATGATTTCAGGCATGTCAGGCAGCACGATCGTGTGCATCGTGTTCAACGTGCTGGCCGCAGCGCCCTTCTCGTCGGTGATGAGGATGATCTTGCCGCCGCGCGCCGCGACCTCCTGCATGTTCGAAACGGTTTTCTCGAACCAGTGATCGAACGGCGCGATGACGATAACCGGCATCGATTCATCGATCAGTGCGATCGGGCCATGCTTGAGTTCGCCTGCTGCATAGCCTTCCGCATGGATATAGGAGATTTCCTTGAGTTTCAGCGCGCCTTCGAGGGCGAGCGGGAAGCTGGTGCCACGGCCAAGGTAGAGGACATGCTTGACCTGGCTGAGATCACGGCTGATCGCCTCCATCTGTTCTTCCAGACGAAGCGCATGATTGGCGTAGCGCGGAATTTCGGAGAGTTCCCGCACCAACTGGCGCTCTTCCTGTTCGTCGATCGTACCGCGCATCTTGGCGGCAGCGACCGCCAGCGATGCCAGAACCGACAATTGGCAGGTAAAGGCCTTCGTCGATGCAACACCGACTTCGGGTCCGGCCAAGGTCGGAAACACTGTGTGCGACTCCCGCGCCATGGTTGATTCCCGGACATTGACAATCGTTCCGATCTTCAAGCCCTGCTGCTTGCAATAGCGCAGGCAGGCAAGCGTATCCGCCGTCTCGCCCGATTGCGAAACGAAGAGCGCAAGGCTCTCCTTCGAGAGCGGCATTTCGCGGTAGCGGAATTCTGACGCTACATCGATATCGACCGGCAGCCGGGCGATGCGCTCGAACCAGTACTTGCCGATGAGGCCGGCGTAGTAGGCGGTTCCGCAGGCAGATGCCGCGATTCGGTCTACCTTGCGGAAATCGACGGGCGCCGCATCGGCGCGAACGGTTCCCTTGGCAAAATCAAGATAATTGGCGAGCGTGTGCGAAATCACCTCGGGCTGCTCATGGATTTCCTTCTCCATGAAATGCCGATGATTGCCCTTGCTGACGAGGAATGCCGTCCCAGCCGATTTCTGGATCGGACGGTCGACCTCCATGCCGGTCTCGTCATAGATCATGACACCCTTGCGGGTGAGCACGGCCCAGTCGCCATCTTCGAGATAGGATAGATTGTCTGTAAACGGGGCGAGCGCAATTGCGTCGGAGCCCAGATACATTTCGCCGTCACCGTAACCTACGGCAAGCGGCGGCCCGTTGCGGGCAGCGACGAGGAGGTCCTCCTCACCCTTGAACATGATGGCAATTGCGAAGGCGCCACGCAGTTGCGGCAACGTCTGGCGTACCGCGTCAATCGGAGAAAGCCCGCGATCAAGCGCGCGGGTCACCAGGTGCGCGACCGTTTCCGTATCAGTTTCAGTCTCGAACCGGTAGCCATCCGATTCAAGCATCGTGCGCAATTCGGCGAAGTTCTCGATGATGCCATTGTGGATGACGGCAAGGCGCGGCGTCGTGTGCGGGTGCGCATTACGAACGGTCGGCGCGCCGTGGGTGGCCCAGCGGGTGTGACCAAGGCCGATCGTGCCGCCGAGCGGCTGTTCCTTGAGCAGTTTGTCGAGATTGGCGAGTTTGCCCTCGGCGCGGCGGCGATCAAGAACACCATTATTGAGGGTGGCGACGCCGGCAGAATCGTAGCCGCGATATTCAAGCCGCTTCAGGGCGTCGACAAGCAATGGCGCAACCTGTTCCCGGCCGATAATTCCAACAATCCCGCACATGCAAAACTCCGATGCCCCAAGCTTTTTTATGTTCCAGCCTTAGGGCGGAATCGCCCTCGCCGGAATTCAATTTCCGTTGCGCAATCTTGCACGAACAATGGAATGCGATCTAGTCAGCCTTCTTGGCTAATTTCGCGGCAGCATAGCGGGCCCGAAGCTCGATCGCCCGTCCTTCCTTGACTTCCTGCCGGGCTCGACCGAATGCCAGCGCATCCGCGGGCACATTTGCCGTAATTACGCTGCCGGATGCCACATAAGCATTATCGCCGATCTTCACCGGTGCCACCAATGACGTATTGGACCCGACAAAGACGTTGGCCCCGATCTCCGTCAAATGTTTATTGTAGCCGTCATAATTGCATGTGATCGCGCCAGCGCCGATATTGGCGGCGGCACCAATGGTTGCGTCGCCGATGTAAGTCAGATGATTGACCTTCGCGCCGATGCCGACCACTGCGTTCTTTACCTCGACGAAATTTCCGACCTTGGATTTTTCCGCAAGATCCGCGCCTGGCCGCAACCTTGCGAAAGGTCCGACATTGGCGTTGCGACCGATCTTCGCGCCTTCGAAATAGCAGAAAGCGTGGATGACAGCGCCGCTCGCCACCGAAACGCCAGGACCGAACACGATATTGGGTTCGAGGACCGCGTCCGCTTCGATGAGCGTATCATGCGAGAAGAACACGGTTTCGGGCGCGTGCATCGTGACGCCAGCCAACATCATGTCGCGCCGCTTGCGGTTCTGCCAGATGGCTTCCGCCTCGGCGAGTTCAGCGCGCGTATTGATGCCAATCACATTGTCAGGGGAAATCTCGATGGCGACGACGCTCTTTCCCGCAGCATTGGCGATCTCGACCACGTCTGTCAGATAATATTCACCATTGGCATTGTTATTTCTGATCCGGTCGAGAAGGCTGAGTGCACTTCTCCCGTCCAGCGCCATCAACCCGCCATTGCACAGGCCGATCTTTTTTTCTTCGGCGCTCGCATCCTTTTCTTCGCGAATCGCGACGAGACCGCCATCCTGCTCGATGAGGCGGCCATAACCGTTCGGAACCGCCGGGCGGAACCCCATGACGACCACATCCGCACCACGGGCGAGTTTAGCGCGCGCCTGCTCGAGCGCGGCGGTTTCGATGAGCGGCGTATCGCCAAAGACGACAAGAATGTCGTCGTAGCCACGGGCAATGGCCTCCCGTGCCGCAAGGACGGCGTGGGCAGTTCCGAGACGCTCCGTCTGTTCGTGCACGGTGACATTGGGAGCGATCAATCGCACGGCCGCCTCGACCTTTTCGGCACCTTTGCCGACGACCAGGGCGATATCGCTGCCGCCGGCCCCCTCAACCGCCTTGGCAACATGCGCGACGATCGGCAGGCCCGCGATCATATGCAGCACCTTCGGCAGTTCGGATCTCATGCGGGTGCCCTCGCCGGCAGCGAGGATGACGGTGAGGCAGGAACGTGATGTCATGTCGGACTTCCAGATCAGTTTTGGCCGGGCGCTCTCATGCACAAGCGTGGCACGGGCCCTGTTGCCATTGCGTGAACATGTCCAGCACCTTTAGCCGAGTTGGCCGAGGATGGGAAATGTTTCAAGCAGCCAGAATGAGAAAGTCTGCAGCCCGCCGGTGAGAAACAGTATGCCGGTCAAAACGAGAAGGCCGCCCATCACCTTCTCCACCTTGCCGAGATGCATGCGGAAGCGGGCAAGGAAGCGCATGAACATGCCGGAAAAAAGCGCAGCGATAATGAAGGGAATTCCGAGACCGAGCGAATAGACTGCAAGCAGCATCGCACCATCGGCGACGGTGTCGCGGGCGCCGGCAAGCGCGAGAATCGGTCCAAGCACCGGACCGATGCACGGCGTCCAGCCAAACGCGAATGCCAGCCCCATTACATAGGCCGAAAGGGGGTTGGCCGGCGCTCCTTGTGTCTGGAACCTGGCCTCACGCGAAAGAAAGGCAAGCTTGAACACCCCAAGAAAATTGAGTCCCATCAATATGATGACGACGCCAGCGGCGATGGCAATCTCCTGCTGCCACATGCGCAGGAAACTGCCGATGGTAGAGGCGCCTGCCCCAAGCAGCACGAAGACGGTGGTGAATCCGAGGACAAATGGGAGGGAAGAGACGAGCAGAGCCTTCCTTACCGGCGATATGTGCGCTTGCGGCAGATCTGAGCGAAAATCTTCGACGGTCACACCGGCCATATAGCATAGATAAGGCGGGACGAGCGGCAACACGCAAGGTGATAGGAAAGACAGAGCGCCAGCGCCGGCCGCCGTCAGATAGGAAACATCCAGCGCCATGCGCACTCCTTCAAGGCATTTAGTTTGGCGCCGGATTATGCCGAATCCCCTGCAAACGCCAATCACCTTTTCGCCAGTTTGGCGGAGCGCGCCTCGACCCGGTCGGCAAATTCGCCTCCTGAAACGGAGCAACATCACCAGAAAGCGCTGAAACCAGCGAAAACAAGGCCTTTTGCCGCAAATTATCTGCACAATAGTTGTTGACCGATGGGCAAGTCGCACCTATGTTCCGCCGCACTTCCCGAGGCCACTGATCTGGCCTTGCCTGGGAGCGCGTAGCTCAGCCGGTAGAGCAACTGACTTTTAATCAGTAGGTCCAGGGTTCGAATCCCTGCGCGCTCACCAAAAGCTTTAATGATATTAAAGCCTTATACTGTGTCCGCTCTCCATCAGTAGCGGTCATTGGCCATTGACCTAGCCACACAAGCCAAGTGTCAAGACAACGGTTCTCCAAACATGATCCGCCCGCACCCTGGTTGATGGGGCAGTCTGTTGCAGGGCGCCGAGGTGTCCTCAGTTGACAAACGGCGGGCAGCCCATAATCTGCGTCTACACTTTTGAGATCGCCACGATTTTTCGGAGATGGGGATCATGTCTATTGCAAAGTGCTTGCGATGGTTTCTGCTGGCGAACCTTGCCCTTTGCCTTTCGGTTTTCGCGACGGGCGCTGCGACGCTCGACACGCTCACCCAACGGGGCAGCGTGCGCATCGGTTACATCGCCGACGAGGCGCCCTTCTCTTCCAGCAAGCCTGGCGCCAATCCGATGGGATATTCCATCGACCTCTGTGGCATGATCGCCGATGAAGTGGAACGTCAGGTCCCGCAACTGAAACGCGAATACATCGAGATGACGCTCGCCAACGGCTTCGATGCGGTGAGGAATGGACAAGTCGACCTGCTTTGCGGTGCGATCACCGTCAATTTGAAGAGGCGGGAAATCGTCGACTTCTCACAACCAATCTTCCTGACTGGGGCAACGGCGCTGCTCCGCAAAGATTCGCCCAACTATCTGCAGACTCTTTTTCTCGACAAGCCCGCTGTGCGCTCCGTCAGCGAGCGTATCGCATCCACGGGCGTAATCGGCGTGCGTGCAAGCACGACGACGGGGGCGACGCTGCGCGAGGCACTGGCAAACGAGGTGTCGAAGACGAGGCTTGCCGATTTCGGAACGCACGAGGACGGGCTTGCGGCGCTCGAGGATCACAAGATCGATGCCTATATCGCCGATCAAGTGCTACTCATCAGCCTGGCCACGCGGGCGCGCGATCCGTCCTCGCTCGAGATCGGCAATCGCTTGATTACACATGAACCCTACGCGATAGCGCTGCGCCGCGACGACGCCA